>NZ_JBIVXL010000015.1:0-127638 GCF_044769225.1 Paenarthrobacter sp. NPDC090522 | reverse complement strand
AACGCCCGGTCCCATTCCGAACCCGGAAGCTAAGACCCACAGCGCCGATGGTACTGCACCCGGGAGGGTGTGGGAGAGTAGGACACCGCCGGACACTATTTAGAGCTACTGCCCAGACCACGACGGTCTGGGCAGTAGCTGTTTAACGCTCCTGACGCTGTTGCTGGCGCGGGTAGAGTTGATGATCATGGACAGTCTTTTCAGCCATCCCGAGTCGGACAGCACGGAGCCGCGGCCCGACGCGGATCAGCTCGAGCCCTTGATATTCACCATCGTTGTACCTGCCACTATCCAACATGCCTTCATGGGTTTCACTGACCACCCCCACCTGTGGTGGCCGTTGGAGGAGCACAGCGTCTACGGTGCCGGCTCGCACGTGGAATTCGAAGAGAACCTCATCCTGGAGACCTCCGAGGCCGGAGAGACGTCCGTTTGGGGCACCATCGACGATTGGCAACCGCCCCTGTCCTTCCATGCCAGCTGGTATCCCGCCAGCACGCCACTGTGGTCCACTGAGTTGAGGGTCGCTTTCCGGGCCGTTGATGACGGTACGGAGGTGCGCCTGGTGCATGAGGGCTGGGAGGGCGCCGAGGATCCTGCCGCCACCAGGGCCTCCTACGCAGAGGGCTGGCCCGGAGTGCTCGCAAACTATTCGCGGTTCATGGGCGGAGCCGGTGCCTAGTATCCGGCGCCTGCGCCCCGAGGATTGGCCCCTGCTGAAAGCCGTTCGTCTGGAGATGTTGGCTGACACTCCCATGGCGTACGTGGAGAGTCTGCAGGCGGCCCGCCGGCAGACTGATACGCAATGGCTGGAGCGGGCTTCCGCCATGTCGGCCGAGGACAGTGTCACGCTCGTTGCTGACGAGAATGGGCCGGGTTCCAGGATCCGAGCACTGATGCGCGTGGTGGTGAAACATCCCCAGGATCCAGGCCGCCCGTTGCAGGGCATGTTGATCAGCGTCTATGTTGCCCCTGAGTACAGGGGCTTGGGATTGGCCGATCAGATGCTGGCGCATGCGTGCCAGGCAGCTGTTGCGGACTTGGGAGCGTGGTCCTTGGAACTGGGCGTCCACGAGGACAACCAGCGGGCCATGGCCTTTTACAAACGGCATGGTTTCCAGCTGACAGGGGAAAGCAAGCCTTATCCCTTGGACCCAAACAAGCAAGAGCTTTTCATGGAGAAGCAACTCGCCTCTGCCGTGGCCGGGGATGCGGCGGTGGAAGTTGCTGGTACTGATTAGACTGGTGAGCACCTAAAACACTGCGAAGACTGCCGGTTTGGCGTGTCCGCGGTGCTCATGTGTGGAGGAACCACCTTGTCGGATGAAACGGCCATGGCCGCAACAACAGCAGAAAGCATCAAGGAACGCACCATTGGTGGCAGGGAAACTGGTTCGGAGTCCCAGGCGCGGAGGGCCTTCCTTGCGGAGCTGAAAGCAGTACTGCGGCCGGACCAAGTGGTGGAAGACGAAGACACCCGCACCATCTACTCGGCTGACCAAGGTCCGCTGCTGGAACGGCACGTTCCCCTGGCCGTGGTCTGGGCGGAATCAGTGGATGACGTCCAGAACATCGTGCGCGCGTGTGCGGCCCACCAGATTCCCATCGTCCCGCGCGGCGCGGGGACGGGGGTATCGGGCGGAGCGCACGCTACCCGCGGGTGCATCGTGCTCGGCCTTGAACGAATGAACCGCATCCTGGAGCTCAACGCTGACGACGAGACCGCCGTCGTCGAACCTGGCGTCATCAACGCCGAGCTGAACGCGGCCGCCGCCCACCACGGACTGATGTACGCCCCGGACCCCGCGAGCTACAAGATGTCCACCATCGGCGGCAATGTGGCAACCAACGCGGGTGGACTGAGGTGCGCCAAATACGGTGTGACGCGCGATTCCGTCCTCGCTTTGGATGTGGTGCTCGCGGACGGTTCGTTGATCCACACCGGCCACCAGACCTTCAAGGGTGTGGCCGGCTACGATCTCACGGCCCTGCTGGTGGGCTCCGAAGGAACCCTCGGAATTGTGGTCGGCGTGACGGTTCGTCTCAAATACCTGCCGCGCGAGGTCCACACCATCGCCGCTTTCTACCAGGACTTCCGCAGCGCAGCCGCGGGCGTGCTGGCTGTCGGCAAAGCACGCGTTCAGCCGGCCATCATGGAGCTCCTGGATAACGGCACCCTGGTTCAACTCGATGAACTCAACGGTTCGGACCTGCAGGCCCGGGGCAAGTCGTTGCTCCTGATCCAGACTGACGGTTTCGGTGCAGCGGCCGAGGCCGCGGTGGTGCGCCAAGTACTGTCCGACGGCGGCGCCACGGTCACCATGGAGGCCAGCGAAGAGGCCGACATGCTGGTGGACCTCCGGCGCAACAGCCGCGGCGTGGAAGTGGACGATGAATTCCGTGTGGGAGAAGACATCGCCGTACCCCGCTCCAGGTTGGTGGACTTTGTGGCTGAGCTTGAGGCCATGGCTTCCCGGCATGACGTGCGGCTCAAGGTGGTGGCGCACGCCGGCGACGGCAACCTCCACCCCACCTTCTGGTTGGACCGGGTGGATCCTGCCTCAGACGCCGATGCTCTGGTCCGCTTGAACGCGGCACTCGACGAGTCCATCCGCGTGGGGCTGGAGATGGGTGGCACCATTACGGGCGAACACGGCGTGGGCCAGTACAAACTGCGCTGGCTTGGACTTGAACAGCCCGAGCCTGTGCGGGAATTCCAGCGGCGCATCAAGGAGCTGTTCGACCCCTCAGGAATCCTGAATCCGGGGAAAGCTATTTAGCGCTTCTGGTATTCCAAGTGTTCAGCTAGCCCTTTGAGTCATACATTGCGAGCTTTACTAAGGCCAGTTTACTTTCGCTAGTCCACGCCCTACTCTTATTTGGTATACCAAATAATCTAGGAGTAGGTAGGGCGCGATGAAGCGGTCTTTCTGGGGCGGACGTGTTGCTCCGTGGCTTGTGTTGCTCGCGCTGGTGCTGGTGTCCGTGAATCTGCGGCCCACCATCACTACCGTCGCCGGCGTCATGAACCAGGTGAACGGCGCGTTTGGGCTGGACCCGTCGCTCCTGCCGCTGCTGGGTACTTTGCCCGTCCTGGCCTTTGGCGTGTCCGGTCCGATAGCCCCTTGGCTTGCACGGAAGGTGGGCACCGGTCCTACCGTCGCCCTCGCCTTGGTGGTGCTGGCGGTGGCACTGGTGCTTCGCGTCATGGTTCCGGCCCTGCTCCTTCCCGGCACCTTCCTCGCCGGGGCAGCAATCATGACCGCCAGTGTCCTGGTGCCCCAGATCGTGAAGGCCAATCATGGCACCGGGTGGTGGACGGGGTTGTGCACCATGGGCTTCGGTCTCGGCGCCGCCCTTGGCGCCGGACTGGTCCAACCCCTTGAGCACGCCTTTGGCGGCAGCCTCGCCTGGGCGCTGGGCGTCTGGGCTCTCCCGGCCGGCGCCGGCGCCGCCCTTATCTTCCGCGCGGGAGGCCCGACGGCGGCACCCGGCGTTGCCACGCAAGTTGCCACGGCGGGACCCGGCCCAGCGACGGGCAACCGCCCGACGGCGGCACCCGGCACGCCCTCCCAAGCCCCCACAGCAGGTGGCGAGCGAGCAGCAACCAGCCGCGTGCCGACGTCGGACGCTTCACAAATGGTGACGCCGCTGCGGAAGCAGCGCACCGCGTGGGCAGTGACGGCATTTTTCGGGCTCCAGGCCATGCTCTACTTCGCCATCACCTCGTGGTTGGCTGTATACCTGACCTCCAAGGGGCTCTCACCGGCTGACGCTGCCGCCCTGCTTGCCTGGTTCAGCCTGGCCGGCCTTCCTGCGAGCCTGCTGGCCCCGGTCCTGGCTGGTCGTCCGAAGGTCCTCCGAGTCCTGGCGCCGGGTCTCGGCATCTCCGTGGCCGTCGCCCTGATCGGTGTGTTGCTGGTGCCGGCGGCCTTGCAATTCCCGATGGTTGGGGTGCTGGGAGTGGTCCAGAGCGCCGGGTTCGGCCTGGGCATGGCGTTGGTGGTGATCCGTTCGGCGGGACCCCAATCCGCGGGAAAGCTCTCCGCAATGAGCCAGGGGTTTGGATTTGCGCTGGCGTCGCTCGGTCCGTTGGCGGCTGGCCTGTTGCACACCTGGACCGGTGGTTGGGAGGCGACGTTCCTTGCGCTGGCAGCAGAAGCGTTGGTCCTGGCCGGGGCGGGATACCTTGCCATCCGAGGTCCCGTAGCCAGCGTCGAAATGTCTGCGGAACCCCGGCCCGGGAACCAGTCAACGCCTGAGTTGGTTCGCTGATCCGGAGAGGTCTGCGCGCCCTGTTCGGCGGGTGTGCTCCGGCGTATCCTCTGCGGTATGACGAACTCAGCGCCCGGTAGCGGCACGGAAATTCTGCAGGCCAATGAATGCTGGGAACTCCTCCGCGGTGTTTCCGTGGGCCGTTTGGCGGTCTTGGTGGACGACCATCCGGACATCTTTCCCGTGAATTACAAAGTTGATCACGGAACCATGGTTTTCCGTACGGGTGAGGGCACCAAACTCCACGCCGCACTCAGCGATGCTCCCGTGGCCATCGAGGCCGACGGTGTGGACGCGGATACCGGCATCGCCTGGAGCGTCGTGGCAAAGGGACAGGCGACGGCGGTGAAACTAACCCAGGACGTCCTGGACACCATCGGGCTCCTGCTCTTTCCCTGGGAGGCCGGACAAAAGGACCAGTTCATCCGGATTACCCCCAGCACTGTGACGGGACGCCGCTTCAAGGTCGCCCCGCCGGTGACGTGGTGGACGCCTTTGGACGGCGCCCCCACGGCTAGCCCCGAATAGGGCGCGAAGGCCGCTGCTGCTGAATGGCTCCGTCCCTTTCACTCGTATGGCGCCGCCGTTCCGATGCTTGCTGAATGGGTCAGTTCCTTTCACTCGTGGGCTCCGCCGTTGCGCTGCTTGCTGAATGGGTCAGTTCCTTTCACTCGTGGGCTTCGCCGTTCCGCTGCTTGCCGAATGGCTCCGTTCCTTTCACTCGTAGGGCTCCGCCGTTCCGATGCTCTCTCTGCTGCCTTGCGGGGGCGTTTCGAGTCAGGCGAGGTGTTGGTTAAGGGAGCGAATTACCGGCTACCGCGTTATTGGGCCGACGTCGAACCCAGAACGGCCTTGAGGACATCGGCACAGGCTTGTCGCCTTTTCTGTCACCTACCAGACAACGTTGATCGGGCAACCCACAGTCTGCGCCCTCTGGTTGTGGAGGAGCAGTCGCTGTGCGTTTACAGGGGGTGTTTCCACATGGCTTGTTTGTGGTCTTATTCGGGGGTTGTGGGGCTGGAAGAGTGGGGGTATGAACGGGTTTTCGGGGCAGTTGGGTGATGGCGTTGGTGGCGCTGCTGGTAGTCCTGTCCCTGTCCCTGTCCCTGTCCCTGTCCCTGTCTTGGATACGCCTGTCTCCGCCCGGGCCTGGATTGCGGATGTGATCTCTGCTGTTGGTGCGCTTGAGCCCGCGGGCGACAGCGGGGTGTTGGTGGATTTGTTGCGGGGGTTGGAGGATGTGAAGTCGGCGGTGTCGGCGGCGCAGGCGAGGGTGGCTGTGGCGTTTGATCTGGCCCAGCGCCGGGAGCAGGCGGAGGCGGGGGTTCCGGCCTCGGAGCGGGGTAGGGGTGTGGGGGCGCAGGTGGCGTTGGCGCGGCGTGAGTCCCCGAACAAGGGGGCCCGGTTGTTGGGGTTGGCGAAAGCACTCGTGACGGAGATGCCGCGGACGTTGGCGGCGTTGGAGACGGGGCGGTTGAACGAGTGGCGCGCAACGTTGTTGGTGCGGGAAACGGCGTGTTTGTCGGTGGAGGACCGGTGCGCGGTGGATGAGGAGTTGGCCGCGGATACGGGCACGTTCGACGGGCGGGGTGACCGGGCGATTGTGGCGTTGGTGAAGGCTGCGGCGTATCGGCGGGATCCGGCCTCGGTGACCCGGCGGGCGGCGTATGCGGTGAATGAGCGGAACGTGGGGTTGCGTCCGGCGCCGGACACGATGACGTATTTGACGGCACTGTTGCCGGTGGCGCAGGGTGTGGCGGCGTATGCGGCGCTGACCCGGGCCGCGGGGACGGCCCGCTCTGCCGGTGATGCGCGGTCCAAGGGGCAGGTGATGGCCGATACTTTGGTGGAGCGGCTCACCGGCACCCCGGGTGGTGTCGCTGGGGTGCACGTGGAAGTGGTGATGACGGACCGGACGTTGTTGCAGGGTGATAGTGAACCGGCGAGGTTGAAGGGCTACGGCATCGTCCCGGCCGGCTGGGCGCGGGAGTTGATCAAGCACGGCCCCGACAACGACCCGGCCACACTAGCCGGGCGGGAAGTGGCGGGCGGCGACCCGGCAACACGTGCCGGACATGAGGTCAGCGACCCGGCCACACGCGTCGGGCGGGAGGCCGGCAATGGTCCCGAAAGGCCTCCCGGGCCATCCGGGTCAGCCGGGTTTGCCGGACGGGAAGCGGTCGGCGGTAGGACTGTAGGCGACAGCCGGGAAGCCGCCGGTGCCGGGCAAGGGGCCGGCAACTGGCCACCCGGGTCTGCCGGGCTTGGTGAGGAAACAACCGTGGACGTCCCGGACGTTGGTGGTCCTTCAGGGCTCCAGTCCGATTTTGCCGTGTGGATCCGGCGGCTGTACACGGCGCCGGGAACCAATGAGCTGCTGGCCACTGATTCCAAGGCCAGGTTGTTCCCCCAGGGGATGCGCAGGTTCATCCAGACCCGTGATGACACGTGCCGCACACCCTACTGCGACGCGCCCATCCACCACTACGACCACGTCCTGGCCTGGCACTCCGGAGGAAAGACCACCCTGGCCAACGGCGCAGGGCTCTGCGAAGCCTGCAACCACACCAAAGAAAACCCCGGCTGGAACACCACCCCAAGCGATCAGGGACCACGAAGTCTGGAGGTCAGAACCCCCACCGGTCACCGCTACCAATCCACAGCCCCACCACTCCCCGGAAGCGGCAACCCAGCCGCTGAACATGCTGACGGGTCACCTGTTAACGGGTCCGTTGTGGCGGGAGACCAGGGCTCGTCGCTGGTCAACGGGTCCGTTGTGGCGGGAGACCAGGGCTCGTCGCTGGTCAACGGGTCCGTGGCGACGGGAGACCAGGGCTCGTCGCTGGTCAACGGGTCCGTTGTGGCGGGAGATCCCGATGGGCGGGTGGTCAGCGGGAACCTCGCCGCGGGAAACCCGGACGAGCCGCCGGGGGACGGGAGCGCCGCGTCCCTCTTCAGACCGGGGACACGAACCCGCTCACGAACCCCGGTGACTGTCCATGAGCCATATGCCGCCGTATAGCCCTATGCCGCGAGCCTCAACACAGTTCAGCTACGGCTTCTGCGCTGCCCGGCAACGCACAGACTCGCGAACTGCTGGGTTATAACGAGTTCAAGTTGGTCGGCCACTACCTTTCCTGCATGGATCACAGTGCGGTCCTTGCCGCGGTCCATGACGGTGGACGCCACGGTTTCGCCATCCACCAAGAGCAGTTCAGCGGGGTCGCCGATCTCGACTCCTGGACGGTGGGCAGTGTCCTTGAGCCGTATGGCACCAGGATCCAGGATGCTGGCCCCGCCGATCGTGGCAATGGCCAGGCAGTGCTCAATGAGCTCGTCTTTCCGGAATCCGTGCGTGAAGGCCAGCTGCCATGTCCGGTCCAGCATGTCCGTGTTTCCGTAGGGGGACCAGTAGTCACGCTGGCCGTCTTCGCCGAGGCCCAGGCGGACCTCTGCTTCCGTGAGCAGCGGAATGGGAAGTTGTCCCGAAGCGGCCGGAGCCACGGAAGCCAGCGAGACATCGAGCTCGGCGAACGAGTCGATGAGGCGACGCGTCGTGGCCTCATTCACACTACCCAGCTGGTAAGCGTGGGACATGGTGACTTTGCCCTGCATGCCCAGGGCTCGCGTGCGCTCGAGGACCAGGTCCGTGCTGAAGACCCCCAGCTCGCCGGGCTCGTGCAGGTGGATGTCGATGGGCACCTGGTACTTTTCCGCCAAGCCAAAGACGATATCCAGGTGCTTTGCGGGGTCCCGGTCCAGAGTGCACGGATCAATGCCGCCCATCACGTTGGCGCCGGCCTTCAAGGCTTCTTCCATGAGCTCGACGGTGCCCTCTTCCAGCAACAAACCCGCCTGCGGGAAGGCGATGATGTCCACGGAAGCGCGGTCCGCGAACGCCTCCTTCGCGTTCGCCACCGCCTCGAAGCGCTCCAGTCGGCAGTCCACGTCTACCTGGGCGTAGGAGCGGACGCGGGTGGTACCGCGGGCGATCATGCGGCCCAGCGTGTCATTGACCCGTTCCTGCAGCGGAACCTCGGCGTTGCGCCAGTTGAGGCGGTCGTTCATCATCATGGTCCACACGCCGGGACCCCCGGTGTGCTCCCGGAAGGGGAGGCCGATCCGGGTGGAGTCCAGATGCACGTGGACGTCCGAGAACGACGGCACCAGAAGGCGGTTGCGGCCCTCCACGACGGTGGTACCTGCCGGTACCACCCTGGCGGGGTCATGGGGTTCGACGCCGGTGATCTCGCCGCCGCTGAGCACGACATCGCTCAACGCCTGCCCCCACGGACGGACGGCACGAATCAGGGTGTTCACTGTTTCTCCTTTGATTGTGGATCTATTGCACACCCGCCAACACCTCGGCTGCCACCCCGGTGTGGTGGCAGGCCGGAGCGGCGGAGGTAGCTGTTGCGGGGACCTCGTTCATGCATCGCTGGCGTTGCTCTTCGGGCAAGGTAGCGATCAGCGGGCAACGGGTGCGGAAGACACAGCCGCTCGGGGGATTGGCGGGTGAGGGCAGGTCTCCGCGGAGCCTGATCTTGACCTGTTCGCGGGCAGCCCGGGGATCCGGGAGCGGAACGGCTGAGAGCAAGGCTTTGGTGTAAGGGTGGCGCGGATCGCTGAACAGGGAGTCCCGGGTGCCTTGCTCCACGATCTTTCCGAGATACATCACGGCGACTTCGTGCGAGATGTGCCTGACCACAGAGAGGTCGTGGGCGATGAAAATGTAGGACACGCCCGTATCCCGTTGAATCTGCTGCAGCAGGTTCACCACTTGCGCCTGCACGGAGACGTCCAGGGCGGACACCGGCTCATCGCACACAATCACCGAGGGGTTCAGGGAGATGGCTCGGGCGATGCCTACGCGTTGACGCTGGCCTCCGGAGAACTCGTGCGGGAACCGGTTGTAGTGCTCGGGCTTCAAGCCCACCTGGTCCAGGAGTTCCTTGACCCTGTTCTTCAGCCCGCCCGGCGGATTGATCTTTTGCGCCACCATGGGAGCCGCGATGGCCGTGCCAACGGTCTGTCGCGGATTCAGGGACGCGAAGGGGTCCTGGAAGATCATTTGGACCTTGCGCCGGAAATTGTAGAGATCCCGACCACGCAGTTGGCTGATGTCCACACCGTCGATCATGATGCGGCCACCAGTGGGGTCCATGAGCCGTGAAACCATACGGCCGGTGGTCGATTTCCCGCACCCGGACTCACCCACGAGTCCCAAAGTCCGGCCCCGACCCAAACTGAACGTCACGCCGTCGACCGCTTTGACCGAGCGCTTCGGGGCACCCGGCAGGAGGCCGCCTTTGAGCGGGAAGTGTTTTTGCAGGTTCTCCACCTGGAGAATTGGCTGGTTTTCCATGGCGGTCCTATCGCACAGTACGGATGGTGAGGAGCTGCGGACCGCTGAGGTGGCAGCGTTTGCCGTGACCGTCCTCGACGGTGAGTTCGGGCCGTTGGCTGGCGCAGACGCCGTCGCCGGCAAGATCGGCGTACTGGCACCGTGCGCTGAAGATGCAGCCCTTGGGCAGGTCGAGGAGCGACGGCGGCTGGCCGGGGATCGGGTTCAGCTGGCCCGAGGAACCGGCCAACGTGGGCATCGAATTGAGGAGGCCCAGCGTGTAGGGGTGGCGGGTGTCGTAAAAGATCTCATCCACCGGCCCGGATTCCACGCATTGGCCGCCGTACATCACCAGTACGTTATGGCACACCTCTGCTACAACCCCCAGGTCGTGCGTGATGAGGATGAGGGCTGAATTGGTTTCCTCCTGCAACTCCAACATGAGGTCCAGGATCTGCGCCTGCACGGTCACGTCCAAGGCGGTGGTGGGCTCGTCTGCGATCAGCAGTTCCGGCTCGCAGATCAGGGCCATGGCAATCATGGCGCGCTGCCGCATGCCTCCGGAGAAGTGATGCGGGTACTCATCGAAGCGTTGTTCGGGGCTGGGGATGCCCACCCTTCCCAGCATCTCGACGGCGGCTGTCCGGGCCTGCTTCTTGCTCGCCTTGTTGTGGACCAAGTACGCCTCGGCGATTTGATGGCCCACCGTGTAGAAGGGGTGCAAGGCAGAAAGGGGATCCTGGAAGATCATCCCGATGTTGCGTCCGCGGAGTTGCCGCATGGCCGACTCCGGAAGGGCGACCAGGTCCTGCCCTTGGAACATCGCCTGGCCGGTGACCTGCGCCGATGTTCCCTTGAGCAGGCCCATCAAGGCTTGGCTGGTGACGGACTTGCCAGAGCCGGACTCACCGACGATGCCCAGGGTCTGGCCGCGCTCCAAGGTGAAGTCCATGCCGTTGACGGCGGAAACGAGGCCGTCGTCGGTAGGGAACTTCACAGACAGGTTCCGCACGTCCAGGAAGGCGTTGGTGCCCGCAGGAACAGCGCTGGTCTTTTGCGCGAGTGGCATGTGGGTCATTGGAGCCTCACTCGGGGATCGATGGCGGCGTACGCGAGGTCCACCACCACGTTGGCGACAATCACGAAGAACGCGGCCAGCATGGTGATGGCCATAGTGACAGGCAGGTCGCCGGAGATAGCTGCGTGCACTGCCGTGAAGCCGAGGCCTGGGACGGAGAAGATTTGCTCGGTCAGGACGGCGCCGCCCAGGAGCAGGCCGATGTCCATGCCGAGCATGGTGACTACTGGCGTGATGCCGGCCCTGACGCCGTGCTTGAACGTCACTGTCCTTGGGGCGAGGCCCTTGGCACGTGCTGTTCGGATGAAGTCCTCACCGAACGTCTCGATCATGTTGGTGCGGGTGACACGGATGTAGGAGGCACTGAACAGCACGGCCAGCGCTATCCACGGCAACAGGTAGTTGGTCACCCACGCGCCGGGCCCTTGGGGGCCGAACGGACTGCTGATCTCATTGGTGGTGAAGGGCAGCAGATGCAACTGGTTGACGAAGAGCAACAGCAGGAACAGGCCTGTAACCGGGATGGGGAGCGAAACGCCCACGGAAGCCGCCCCAACAATGAACTTGTCCATCGGTGAACCCTTGCGCAGGGCGGCCAGGAGGCCGAGGCCCACGCCGGTGATGGTCCAGAGCACCAGCGCCCCGATGGCCATGGAGAAGGTGTAGGGGAGCGACCGGGCAATGATGTCCGCAACGTTCTCATTGGTTTGGAACGACTTGCCCAGGCACGGCCATTCGCACAGGGTCTGGGCGCCGGCGGCACCGATCATCCGGGGAGAGAACAGGCCACGCATGTAGTCGAGGTATTGCACGAAGAACGGTTGGTCCATGCCCAAAGCAACCCGGGCTTCCGCAACACGTTCGGGCGTGCACTCCTGCCCGCACGCTGCCGCGGCAGGATCAGAAGGGCCAAGCTGGAACAACGTGAAGGTAATGAAACTGACCGCGAAAAGGAGCAGGACCAACGATCCGGCACGGCGAAGAATGAAAGTGATCATGGTGGTTGGAGTTAGTGCTCGACGCCGACGATCGAAAGGTCGATTCCGCCGAAGAAGTAGCCAACCTGGGCGTTCCGCACCTTGGAGCCCACCACGGAGTTGGTGTGGGTGCGGATCAGCGGAACGATCGGGTAGGTCTTCAAAGCTGTGCCGAACGCCTCAGACCACTTCTTGCCCAGTTCCTCCGATGTGCCGTCTGTGTTGCGGAGCTCGTACATGGTCTTGGACAGCACCGGATCGAAGTAGCGGGAGGTGTTGGAGAAACCGTAGCTGGTGCCGTCATTGTTCGGTCCCAGCAAGGGGTCTGCGGAGGTTCGGATTGACGCCGGGTCGGCACCGCCGCACCAGCCGGATCGGCCCAGGTCCGGAAGCTGTTCGCTGGCCATGATCGAGTAGTAGTTCGGTGCAGGGATGGCCACGAGTTCGACGTCGATACCCAAGGCCTTAAGGTTCTGCTGGATCACGGTACCGGTGTTCTTGAAGGCATCGCGGTTGTTGGCGTAGCCGTAGGTGAGCGTCTTGGGGTACTCCTTACCCTCGAGCAGCTTCTTGGCTTCCTCCAGCTTGGGCTTGCCCGCGGGATCCAATTCGAGTTCAGTTTCAACGTACCCGCGCATCTTGTCATTGAGCGGGCTCTGCGTGAGCTCACCGAAGCGGCGTCCGCCGTACTGGACCAGGATGGACTGGCGGTCCAGTGCCAGGGCGATTGCCTTCCGGACATCCGGGTCCTTGATCTTTTGGGTGTTCAGGCTCAGCACGTCGTTGCAGCCCAGGAGTCCCGAGGCCACACGGTCCTTGACCTTGGCGTCAGCGAGTTTTGCTGAATCGGAGGTCTGCAGGGCGCCGTTGGAATCGAGGGTGATCGCGTTGGGATCCGAGTCCGCGAGCAACTGCTGGCTGATGGTGGCCTGCGACGTGGACAAGGAGAAGCTGAACGTGTCAGGCAGGGCGGAACGGTTGGGGTCCGTTGCAGGATCCCAATGCGGGTTGCGGACCAGCTTCAGCGACTTTCCGCGGTTGTAGGACTCCACCATGTACGGGCCCGAGGAGACCGGGTGGTTGGTGTAATCCAGCTTGCTGTCCTTGTTTGCGGGGACCGGAGCCGTGTTGGACCGCGAGGCCAACGCGGGGAATTCGGCAAATGGCTTCTTCAAGTGGAAGACGATAGTGCGCTCGTCGGGCGTTTCAACGGCCTTGAGCACAGCGGAAGGATCCTTGTACGGCCCCTTGTACCCGCCGGCGTCGAGGGCTGCATTCAGTTCCTGCGGCGCCTGGGTGAAGACGTCCTGCGCGAAGGTGCGCTCCACGCCGTACTTGATGTCTGCCGAAGTGATGGGCGTGCCGTCCTCGAACTTCACGCCGTCCTTGAGGGTGAACGTCCAGCTCAGGCCGTCATCGGAAACCTTGCCGGTGTCCGTGGCGAGGTCGGGCACCACCGTTGGAGGCTGGCCGGCGGTCTCCTTGGCCATGGTCAGTGTGCGGTAGTAGAGCTGGCCGACGTTGGCCGTCTGTACGTAGTTGCTGTTGCCCGGGTCCAGGGTCTGGAAGTCCGACGACATCAGGACGTTGATGTTGCCGCCCTTGGCGTTGAAGCCGGACTTCACCACCACCGGTGCCAGTTCGGTGACGGACTCCGGCTTGGAGTTGTTGGCCTGGTCTTGACCTGCGCTGCAGCCGGCGGCCGACATCGCGATCAGCACGGAAAGCGCCAGTGCTCTCGTGGGGGTTTTCATGGTGCTCCTCTTGAAGGGTGGGTGAAACGGAGATTTAGTGGCGGGATGCTTTGGGGTCCAGGGCGTCGCGGACTGCGTCGCCCAGGAGGTTGAAGGCCAGGACGGTGACAATGAGCATCACGCCCGGGACGGCCAGGAACCAAGGATCGCTGAGGTACCAGTTGCCTGATTGTGCGGCGTTGAGCATCTGGCCCCACGACGGCGTGGGGTCCTTGACGCCTACGCCCAGGAACGACAGGGCTGCTTCAGCGGAGATGTTGGTGGGAATGAGCATGGTGGCGTACACCAGGACCACGCCCATGACGTTGGGGATGATCTGGCGGAACAGCACGCTCACGTGGGAAGCCCCGAAGGAACGGGCGGCTTCGACGAACTCGCGCTCGCGGAGACTGAGCACCTGGCCGCGGACGATGCGGGCCAAGTAGGCCCAGCCGAAGAAGCCAAGGATGATCACCAAGGACGCCATGGGAAGGAAGCTGCCTTCACCCAACGGCGTGTCCCGGAGTCGCGATTGCAGGATCGGCGTCAGCGAGAGGACCAGCAACAGGTGCGGGAACGCGAGGAACAGGTCCATGATCCGGCTGATGATGGCGTCGGTCTTGCCGCCGAAGTAGCCCGCCGCCGCGCCGAGGACGGTCCCCAGCACCACGGAGACGGCGGTGGACAGCAGGGCGATGGTGAGCGATACCTGTCCGCCGAAGGCGAGCCTGGCAAAGAGGTCGCGGCCCAGCCCGGGTTCCACGCCCAGCCAGTGCTCAGCAGATGGGTACATGTAGCCGGGCAGGGGCAGGCCCGGTGTCTGGAAATCATCCAGGACCTCGGGGCTGGTGTTGGAGGTGAAGGGATCATTGCCGGACATTGCACTGAGTACCGGGGCAAGGATGGCGAACAGCATGATGGCCACCACGACGCAGAGGCTTAGCAGCGCAACCTTGCTGCGCCGGATCCTCAGCCATGCCGTGGCCAGCAGGGACCGCGCTTCAGCGGGGGCGGCAGCCGTGCTGTCCGGCGTCGTTGCCGTGGGTAGCGGTGGGCTGCCGGTGTTTGGTTCGACGGATTGTAACTGGGTCAACCGTTTGCTCGTTTCGTGAAGGGAGCTGACTCCGGAAAATCTTGTATACCAAAATAGATTAGAGCACCTTTGATGGGATGTAAATCACAATTAATGTACTGTTTGGAATACCAGAGACTTATCTGACCTGAGCGAAGGAGCTCCTGTGCACCTCAAGACCACCGCCCGCTATGTACTGGGTTTTCTCGATGGACAGCATGTGCTGTTGGAGGATGCCTGCGTGGTCCACAAGGGCAGCACCATTGAGTACGTTGGCCTTGACTACCGAGGACCAGTGGACGAAGAACGGCACCTCGGCGACGCGCTTTTGATGCCCGGGTTGATCGACCTTGACGCCCTCACGGACGTCGACCACCTCATCCTGGACAGCTGGGCAGGTCCGGAACTCGCCAAGGCGCACCAGTGGTCCGAGGACTACTTCAGGAATCGTCGCGAGGATGTTTTTACGCCCGAGGAACGCCAACAGATCCGCGAGTACGCACTCATCCAGCTGGTCCTGCACGGCATCACCACCTACATGCCCATCGCGTCAGAGGTTCACTCCGAATGGGCAGAGACGTTCGAGGAACTCGTCGGCATGGCCGAGACCAGCAGGCGGCTCGGATTGCGTGGGTACTTGGGGCCGGCCTACCGCTCGGGCGTGAACGTGGTGCTGGAGGACGGCCAACGCTCAGTGATGTTCGACGCCGATCGGGGCCGTGAGGGATTCGCGGACGCCTTGCGCTTCATTGACCACGTGACGGGATTGAACGATCCGTTGGTCCAAGGGGTCCTGTTGCCGTGCCGGATCGAGACCCTGGACATCGAAACACTCAAGGCGACTGCTGCGGTTTCCGGGGAACGGGACGTACTGGTTCGCTTGCACTCGCTGCAGGGACTCGTGGAGCGGGACTTCATCCTGGAGTGGCATGGCGTTACGCCCCTTGAGCTCTTGGACCAGGTGGGCCTGCTCAACCAGAGGCTCTTGATTCCACACGCCACCTACGTGGACCGCAATCCAGCCGTCCACGGCGAAGACAGGGGTGACCTGGCCAAGCTGGCGGCCAGCGGGGCAAGCATCATCCACTGTCCGCTCACGTCCATGCGTTATGGCAGCACCCTGGATTCCTTCAACGCCTACAAAGAAGCGGGCATCAACATTTCCTTGGGGACCGACTCGTTCCCGCCGGACCTCATCCGCGGGATCGACGCCGGGGTGCAGTTGTCGAAGATCCTCGCCGGTAGGAACGACGCCGGCGACCTCGCCGGATATGTCGATGCCGCCACACTCGGGGGAGCCCGCGCCCTGGGCCGCCCCGATCTTGGCCGGCTCGAAGCCGGTGCCCAGGCGGACATGGTGGCCTTTTCCCTGGACGACATCCGTGACGGTGTCCACGACGATCCCTTCCGCACCCTGACCCTCAACGGGACGGCACGCCAAGCTGTCCTCTCCGTTGTGGCCGGACGGACCATCATGGCCGATGGCCAGATCGCGGGAGTGGACCTGGATTTCTGGCGTGGCAAGGCCCAGGTTCTCTTTACGAAAATGCGTGAAGCCTACACAAGCCGGGATGCTTTGAACCGTCCCGCAAATGAGCTGTTTCCTCCCGTGTATGCTCGGTTGGAGCAGTGAGCGGAACCGTCCGGCAAAGTCGCACGGGCGCACGCATGAAGGGGAGTTTGAGAGTGGCAGAGGCGATCCCGGAAGCCGGCAATGTCCGCGATGACGAAGCCCGTGCGGAGTACGTTTATCAGTTGGTCCTGGAGGGCATCGTCTCCGGTTCCTTCGCCCAGGGGTCGCGGCTGCGGGAGCGCGAACTCTCAGAGATGTACAGCGTGTCCAGGATCCCTGTCCGGGAGGCCATTCAACGCCTGGAGCAGGACGGCTTCGTGGCCACGTTCCCCCGGCGTGGCGCAGTGGTCCGCCAACTGACCCTGACCGACGTCAACGAACTCTTCGATGTGCGGCTTTGCCTCGAGACGTTTGCAGCGAAGATGGCGGCCACCCGTGTCGCCGAAAGCGGCGACGGAGGGCGCCTCGAGGAACTGATGGAAGCCTCGAAGGCGGCCATCGACAAAGACCGGACTGACGACGTCGTACTTATCAGCGCCGAACTGCACGCCGAAATCGTGCGCCTCTCCGGCAACCGCCTTCTGATCGAATCCGTCAAGCCGCTGTTCGGGCGGATGCGCTGGATCTTCGGGTTGGCGCACAACCGCAGCAACGAACTCCAGCGGGACGAGCACACTGAACTGTGCAACGCGATCCTGGCCGGGCGTCCCGAGCTGGCGTACTCCCTGGCGTACTCGCACATTGAACTGGGCCGCCAGCCCGTCCTGGCCGGGCTGGCGGAGACCCTGGAGCCCTAGGGTCAAATGACTTGAAGGCTGCCACTTCGTCTGGGACCAATTCCTTGGTGTTCTTTGAAGACTTGGCGTAATCGGCTGAGTACTTTGTCGTGTTTTCCCTGCGTGTTGCTACCGATCCGTCTACCTCATCGTCGCCATCGTGTCCGGAGCGGCCGGTGTTTTCGCGAGCGTTTCTTCCGTGAGGCAAGCCATCCGCGTCGCACTGTTCATGATTTTCGTTGCACTCTTGCCCCGCCTAACTGCCTACAGATAGTCTGGATGTGTACAGAATTAGGAGGCGTGCGTGCCAGGACGTGAGCTTGCCCCCGCCTTCACGCTCCAAGGCGCGCGCGAAGCGGGTCTCACTAAGGATCAGGTCTATTCCCTGCTCGACCGGGAAGAGATTGAGCGCGTTGGCCGGGGCGTCTACGTGCGCCCAGACGCGATCCCGCCTGCGTTCACCGCGCTCGCAGCAGCGACCACGCTACGTGAAGAAGCAACGCTGTGCCTGACGAGCGCTCTAGTGCATCATGACCTGAGCGATGCGATTCCGTTCGCCTCCGATATCGCGCTACCGCGCGGCACGCACCATCCGACGGGTCTTGCGAACGTGACTTGGCACAGCTTCGATCCGCGGACCTTTGAGATCGGACGCGAGTGCGCTGACGCAGGACAAGGAGCCAAGGTCGCGATCTACTCAGCGGAGCGGACCCTCGTCGACTGCTTCCGGCTCATGCATCAGGAAGGTAGTGACGTCGCGCACGAGGCGCTCAGACGCTGGCTCCGCAGGAGCGGGAACACCCCGGCACGACTACTCAAGATCGCAGGATTGTTTCCTAAGGCGCTGCCTCGAATCCGCCAAGCCCTGGAGGTGCTCCTGTGACCCCTCCGACACCGTCCAGAGACACTCTGGCAGGGCGCGCGTATAACGACCTGCGCAACCTCGCTCGAAAACAGGAACGCGATCCCGCCGAGTACATCACGGTGTACGCGCTCGAGGGCGTCCTCGCGAGGCTCGCAGCCTCGGAGTTCGCAGGAGACTTCGTGCTCAAGGGTGGCGTGCTGATGGCAGCGTTTGCAGAACGCAGGCCCACTCGGGATATCGACTTCGCTGCACGCGGCTTCGCAAATGACATCCCAGCGGTTGAAAGGCGTGTCCGCAGTATTCTTGCCATCCCAGGGAATGATGGGCTCGAGTTCGACGAGGACTCTGTCAGCGGTGAACAGATTCGCGACGACACAGACTACAACGGCGTCCGAGTCAAGGTAACCGCACGGTTGGCGACGGCGCAGGTCGCGCTGCATATTGATGTGAACTTCGGTGATCCGATCTGGCCCGCCCCGACTGAGGCCGTGCTTCCACTACTCCTGGGAGGCACGCTCCGGCTCCTTGGGTACCCCGACCATATGGTACTCGCAGAAAAGATCATCACGGCGCTTGAACGTGGCGATCAGAACACGCGCTGGCGTGACTTTACCGACATCGCTGCGATCGCCCGCACGCGAAGTGTTGAAGGGACAGACCTCCAGGAAGCGATCGGTGTTGTTGCCCGCTACCGGCAGATAGTCCTTGAACCACTCGGACCGATGCTCTCTGAGATGCCCTCGCTGGCGCAACGCAAGTGGGAGGTCTGGCGGAGGAAGCAGCGACTCGAGAAATCGACGCCGGTGAGCTTCTCTGACCTGCTCGAAGCCTGCCTGGCTTTTGCTGAGCCGGTCCTCGCGAACAAAGTTGCTCATCTGCGATGGAACCAAACGGGTCAGTTGTGGGAAGAGACGAGCTCGACCAGCGCGGAGTATCCGCTTTATGAATGGGCGAGACTCTATGTCGAGGAGGACCCGCATGAATAAGCGGGCGACGATCAAACCAAGATCGGCTAGGGATGGTGGCGCAAGGATCGCCAGCTCATGTGAGGGCACCGCTTTTGATATGGTTTGGCCGAGCGAGCAGGAAGGCTGAGCATGCCAATACTGCAGGTGCGGGTCGAACTCGTGCCCAACTCCGTCAGCGTCAATGCGCTATGTGCTGGTTACGAGCTGGGTGCGTGGCGAGCAGATCAACTCGTCGAAGACATCTTTGATCGCCACTTGCTAGATTTTGCTCTCACCTATACAGAGGCGAAGAGCGTGTCCAGCAGGACGGCCCTGCAATCGATTAGGGACGCAGCAGTCTCCGTGTATACGACTGATAAATATCGTCGACGTGGAGAGTTCGGTGAACTCCTCCTTCACTCTGCACTCGTGGATTTCTATGGCGCGGAGCCAGCGGTTAGCAAGATCTACTATGAAGACTCTTCAAACGATGTCGTAAAGGGGTTCGACAGTGTCCATGTTGTAGCCGACAGCAATGGAGAGATGAAGATCTGGCTAGGGGAGGCGAAATTCTACTCAAGACTCGACGATGCAATGGACAGCGTGCTCCAAGACATTCAGGCGCACCTAGCCACTGACTTTCTGCGCAAAGAGTTTGTCTTTATCACCCGCAAGGTGGACGCTTCCTGGCCGCATGCTCAGCAGTTCAAAGGCTTGATCGCGCGTGCTCGAAGCCTGGACGATATATCAAGTTCGATTGTCATGCCGATATTCCTGACCTACGACAGTGACGCAGTTGACACTCATAATGTCGTAAGCAACGGTTACATTGCTGCCATGACTGATGAGACAGCAGGCGCACTATTGAGGTTCGAGTCGCGGCTGGCGAAACCGATGGAGGTTGAGATTCGGTTGATACTCCTTCCGTTGAAGTCGAAGGCAAGGCTGGTGGACCTGATGCATGCAAAACTGAAAGCTCTTCAGGGTATCTAATGGCGACCGATGACTTCGCTGCGCTGCGCGAGATATCCAACATGCTGTTGACTGATGAAAATGAACAAGAAGCCCGTGACCGCTTCATCCGTTTTCTGGATCAGTATTCTGGTACCGGCTCCCTAAGCGTCATTGTCGATTCTTTGGCGGCGCGACTGGGCCTCTTCCCCTATATGTCTCCGAACCTCGAGGAGATCAGCGATGCAGAGGCACTCACTGTTGCCTACCACTCTCCGGAGTCGTTGAAGAAGCACGGATTTACATTCCACGCGGAGCAGCAGAAGATCTACGAACAACTCATGGACGGCAAGAGTGTGATCCTGTCCGCTCCGACATCCTTCGGTAAGTCCGCAATCGTTGACGCTTTGGTCTTGTCGGAAAAATGGGCGAACTTCGTCATCATCGTTCCTACGATCTCGCTCATCGATGAGACTCGCCGTCGACTTGTGGCGCTCGATACTGGATACACGATCGTCTCGCACCCCAGCCAGAAACCTACCCTGAAGAACATCTTCGTACTCACCCAAGAGCGCTTCTTGGAGCTCGACCCAGTACCCAGTGTCGACTTCTTCATCATCGATGAGTTCTACAAGCTCGGTGACGGCGAGACTGATGAGAAGCGTCGATCGAACCTCAACATTGCCTGGCGTCTCCTCCGCAGGACCGGGGCCCAGTATTACCTTCTTGGGCCCAACATCGATGCTTTGAAATTCGGCTCAGACAGCGAGCTGTCGAAATCCTTCATCACATCGGACTTCAATCCTGTAGTGGTCGATGTCGAAGACCGGTCCCACGTAGAGGACCGACTCTCAGATATGAAGACGTTTCTAGACGAACAGGCTGACGGTCCGAGCTTGATCTTCGTGAGTAGCCCGGGGCGGGCGAATGACATAGCCTTCGAGCTCGGTACAGGAGCGGCAGACCCACTCGTGATCGAAATCGCCGACTGGATTGCAGAGCACTACGATCCGGAGTGGTTCGTCGCAAGAGCACTCCGCAGTGGGGTTGGTACGCACACCGGTCCGATGCCCCGAAGCCTACAGCGAGCGATGGTTCGTCTATTTGCGATGGAAAAGATTGATCGGCTCGTTTGCACTACAACGCTGATCGAGGGCGTCAACACCGTGGCAAGGAACGTCGTGATCTACGACAAGAAGATCGACCGGAAACCGATCGACTTCTTTACCTTCTCTAATATCCGAGGCCGGGCCGGACGGATGCTCAAGCACTTCGTCGGCCGAGTCGTCTCCTACGCTGATCAGCCTGAACCCGAGGTCTCAACAGTCGATCTCCCTATCGAATCGCAGTCCCCGGCAGCATCCCTCGCAACGTTGATTCAGCTCGATTCTGCCGAGCTGACCGAAGAGTCCGTTGAGAGGCTGCGCCACGTCCTAGATCAGGACGCACTCTCCGTCCAGACGATGCGCCGGAATCGGGGACTGGATCCAACGCTCCAGATCGGTGCGGCGCGCCGCATGCGGGAGGCCAGGCCGGGCGACTTCCGGAACCTGTCTTGGAGCGGTATCCCGACTCGCGAGCAGTTCGCTGCGGTTGTGTCGCTCGGATACGACCAGCTCATCATCGGACGCGATCGAAGCGGGGAGAACGCCAGGTCCATACTCGCGAAGCTGAACGCGGCGAGGACCGCACAAGGCGATGTGCAGGCACTGGTTGATGCAGCGTTACCGTATATGCGACGCGGCCAGACGCGCAGCAACGTAGTTGATGATGTGTTGAGTTTTCAGCGTAACTGGATGGGTTTCAAGATACCCTCCATGCTGCGCGCCGCAAGCTCCATCCAACGGGAGGTCGCCCAGGACCGAGACGAACGAGTCTCCAATTACGAGTACGTCATTCGGGAGATCGAGTCGCTCTACCTGCCCTCATTCATCGCTGAACTGGAGGACTACGGACTGCCCATACCCGTAGGCGTGAAGCTCGCAAACCTAGGGTTGCACGGCGAGAGTATCGAGGACGTCGTGGCCATGCTCGTGCGCATGGCCAGAGACCAACGCGTGCTTTCCACACTCACCAAGGTGGATCGCTGGTTCCTCTCTGACGTTGCATCCGGGCTGAAGAAAGAAATGCCGACGATCGCACCTGCCGGGTAACCGAGGCCTTCTCATAAACCTGAGAAAACGCCCGACGAACCTCCGATGAGCTACCCCGACTCGGGGTGCGACCGGGAGCCGATGCATGAAAAACCATGGCCATACTTTCGGTCGAACCCGACGTCGGGTTCACGTTATGGGCCTTAGTCGTCGGCGTCGGGGTATTCCTCGTCGTCGTAGCGGCCCGACTCCTCAACCTCCACTTCCAGGATCTTCAGCATCTCCGTGTCCGGGTTCAGCATGATCGCTGCCTCGTCACGGCGGTGCTGCAGGACCGTGTCGATGTAAGACTGGACGGTTTCGGCCAACGGAATGTAGCGGTCCTGCTTCTGGCTCATGTACCAGCGGTGCTCCAGGACCTCGTGGACCACTTCCGCCGGTTCCAACTTCCCGGCCAGGTGCCGCGGGATGGACCGCACAATAGGCTCGAAGATCTGGCTGACCCAGGCATGGGCGCTGATTTCCTCGTCCAGGTCCGGGTTGTTGTCCGCCCGGAACTGGTCCATGTCGTTCAAGAGCCTGCGCGCCTGGTTCTCCTGCGCATCGAGGCCCGTGAGGCGGAGCAAACGCCGCTGATGGTGTCCGGCGTCCACCACTTTGGGCTGGAGCTGGATGGTGGAACCGTCGGCGGTGGTCTTGATGGCATATTCTTCGACGTCGAAACCGAGTTCGTTGAGCCGGCGGATGCGGGCACCGACGCGCCAGCGTTCGCCGAGTTCGAAGGATTCCTTCTCCGTGAGCTCCGCCCAGAGCCGCCGGTAGCTGTCCATGATCAGCTCACTGGTGGCCACGGGGTCCACCTTTTCCTCGATGAGCCCGCCATCCAGGAGGTCCATGAGCTCGCCGGCGATGTTCACGCGGGCAATTTCGAGGTCGTACTCACGCTGGCCCTGGGACAGGTCCGGGTACAGTTCGCCCGTCTCGGCGTCCACCAGGTAAGCGGCGAAAGCGCCCGCATCGCGACGGAACAACGTGTTGGAGAGCGAGACATCGCCCCAGTAGAAACCAATGAGGTGCAAGCGGACCATGAGCAGGGCCTGTGCGTCGATCAGGCGGGTCAGGGTGTCCTTGCGCAGCATCTGGGAGAACAGTGCGCGGTAGGGCATGGAGAACTTCAAGTGTCGGGTGACCAGCACCGGGTTCAGCGGCTTGCCGTCGGCGGTGGTCCGTCCGGTAATGACCGCCACAGGCTCCACGCACGGGACATCCAGCCGGGCGAGCTTTCGAAGCATGTGGTATTCATGCCGCGCCACGTGCTCTGACGTTTCCTTGATGGCAATGACCGAGCCGCCCAAGTGGGCGAAACGCACAATGTGCCGGGAGATACCGCGGGGGAGCGCGGCGAGGTACTCCGCCGGCCATTCCTCCAAGGCGATGTGCCAGGGAAGGTCCAACAGTTCAGGATCAGCGGCAGCAGCCGTGATGTTCAGCGAGCCAATGACGCTGGCCGGAGGGGCCGAGTCCTGCGCGCTGGCCGCTTCCGTCCGGGGGAGCTTGCCGATCTGCCCGTAGTCGGTTGGTTCGTCGTGCCACTGGGCTCCGTTTTGCTCGCTCATGCCTCAATTGTTCCGTACTCAGGGGTGCTGTTCAGTTCTGTGAACGGATCCGCCGCTGTGGCGGACCATTCGACGTCGGACGCGGCCTGGAAGCCGACGCCCTGCTTGGCGAGCCGCTCACCAAAGGCACCAAGCCGACGTCGGAAGTCACCGAGGTCCCGGTCCTCCTGCCGGGACCAACCCACCTCCGCCAGCGAGATGGCCCTGGGGTACATGAGCCAATAGGCCTGCTGGTTGCCACGGACGGTTTCGGTCCAGAGCGGACCTTCGACACCGAGCAAGTGCTGGTCCTCAAGGCCGCCCTGGGCCGGATTCCATTGGTAATACTCAGACCATGTGAAGGGGCCGCCCTCCACCCAGGACAGGCCGATGGGGCTGCCGGAATCGTATTTCTGGTCCAGGTACGTGTTGGCTGCCGGTGACATGATGACTCCCGCGCCTGTCTCCTGGGCCTGCCGGACGACGGGCGCGAGATCGCCCCACCAGTACTGCACCACGCTGCCGCGCGGGAGTTCCACCTCCGCGTACTCGTTCCAGCCCACGACAGTCTTGCCCGTTGCGGCGCCGATCCTGGCGAATTCCGTCACCATGGCCACGTAGTTGTCGTGCCCGGTGACGTGGGCTTCGTCCCCGCCGATGTGGATGTAGGGACCGTCCGTCATGGCAGCGACCTGGCCCAGGACTTCGCTGACGAACTCGTAGGTGGCCGGCAGGTCGGCGGTCAGCGTGGAGTAGCCCACGTCCCCCGTGGTGTTGGCGGGTTTGGCGATGCCGTCCGGGTTCAGCTGGGGGATCGCCGCCAGCGCCGCATTGACGTGTCCGGGAAGGTCGATTTCGGATACCACCAGGATGTTCCGCGCAGCGGCGTAGGCCTGGATGTCCCGAAAATCCTGCTGCGTGTAAAAACCGGTGTGCCCGGGCGTGAGCCCGACGCCCGGATGGTTCACTGCGCCGCCAACAGCGGTGAGGTTGGCGTAGTCCAGCCCCGACGGGTTGTTCTCCGGCATGACGATTTCGATGCGCCAGGCCTGGTCATCGGTCAGGTGCAGGTGAAGGGCGTTCAGTTTGAACTGGGCCATGACGTCGATCTGTTCCTTGACTTCTTCCACCGTGAAGAAGCTGCGGGCGACGTCCAGCATGAGGCCGCGGTACGGGAAGCGCGGTGCGTCGTGAATTTCGACGGCGGGAATCGCCCAGGTGCGTTCCCCTGCGAGAGCGTCCGTGGAATCGGGCGATTCGGTGAGAGAGCGTTCGATGAAAGGGGCGAAGAGCTGACGGAGGGTTTGCATTCCGTTGAAAAGCCCTGCCGGTGTTGATGCCCTCAGCCGGGCGCCAGCGTCGGTGACGGTGAGCGCGTAAGCCTCCGGGCCGCCGTCGAACGCTTGGTCCAGCTCCAGGGCGATGTCCCCGGGGCGGAAGTCACTGGCCAGTGGAAGGTCGAAACCGGTGCCGCGCCGGAGTAGCGTGGCGAGCTGTTCGGCGACCGGTTCCGCTCCGGCGGAGGCGGCAAGGCGGGTGGTCGCCGTCAGCGCAAAGGCCGTGCCGTCCAGGGCAGTGACGTGTTGGGGCCGGGGGATCAGGTTGTCCGTGGAGTTCATACCGTTCTTTCCGACAGAGAAGGGGTTAACGAGAGAGCGGCCCGACCGGTGAGGGTCGGGCCGCTATCTGCTGATGGCCGGTTAGGCGAGGGTGACTAGTCGCCCAGGCGGAGGCCGGTCTTGGTGTCGAACAGGTGCACGTGGCCGGACTGCGGACGGACGAAGATGGACTCGCCCTTCATCGGAGGACGGCGACCGTCGACGCGGGCAACGATGTCGTGGCTCTTGCCATCGAGGGTGGTGTGGCCGTAGACGTAAGCGTCGGCACCGAGTTCTTCAACCACGTCAACCTCAACCTGCAGGCCTTCGCCCTGGCCGACCGTTTCGAGGTCCTCGGGGCGGGTACCAACCGTGACGGTCTTGCCCGAAGCGTCATCCAGGACGTCGTGCTTGACCGGGTAGACGGTGCCACCGAACTGGACGCCGCCGTCAACAACCGGCAGTTCCAGCAGGTTCATGGCAGGGGAGCCGATGAAGCCTGCAACGAAGACGTTCTGCGGGCGGTCGTACAGGTTGCGCGGGGTGTCGACCTGCTGGAGGAGACCGTCCTTGAGGACTGCAACGCGGTCACCCATGGTCATGGCCTCAACCTGGTCGTGCGTCACGTAAACCGTGGTGACGCCGAGGCGGCGGGTCAGGGATGCGATCTGCGTACGGGTCTGGACACGGAGCTTGGCGTCAAGGTTGGACAGCGGCTCATCCATGAGGAAGACCTGCGGGTTACGGACGATTGCACGGCCCATGGCAACACGCTGGCGCTGACCACCGGAGAGTGCCTTCGGCTTGCGGTCCAGGTACTGCTCAAGGTCGAGGAGCTTGGCTGCTTCGCGGACACGCTCTGCGCGCTCTTCCTTCGAAACGCCGGCAATCTTGAGTGCGAAGCCCATGTTGTCCGCAACGGTCATGTGCGGGTAGAGAGCGTAGTTCTGGAAGACCATTGCGATGTCGCGGTCCTTCGGCGGAACATCCGTGACGTCGCGGTCACCGATCAGAATACGGCCGGCGTTCACATCCTCAAGACCTGCGAGCATGCGCAGGGAGGTGGACTTACCGCAACCGGAGGGTCCAACGAGGACCAGGAATTCGCCATCGGCGATGTCGATGTTGAGCTTATCGACGGCGGGCTTATCTGTGCCCGGGTACAGACGCGTAGCGTTATCAAAAGTAACTGTAGCCACAGTTATCAATCCCTTCACCGGCAGGTACGTGCCGGACGATCCGTTGTGAATGGTTCATTTTCTTCAGTTGAAACTCCTCGGCCAAAGCCGAGGAGTTATGCGTGGCGTCGCACGATAATGTGCGTCACGTCACAAGCAAGAGTATTACAGACACTTCGACCCTCTGTCGAATTTGTTGCAAAGATCACATATTGCGTTCGTCACACGCTAGGCGTTGGTGGTGGCCCGACGACGTTCGCGGAGCAGCGCCTCCAAGAGCTCGGCCACGTGCATGGGAGCTTCCACGCGGAACGCGGCCTGGGTGAAGTCGAGACCCACCTTGATGCCCACGTCGTCGCCAAGGAGCCGGCCCAGCGCGTCCTCGTCCGTCACATCGTCGCCAGCGAACAGGATGGCCGTAGCTCCCGTCGCTTGGCGCAGGAACTCCACTGCTTCGCCCTTGGAAGCGTGGACCACCGACGTCTCCAGCACGCGCTTGCCGGTCTTCAGGAACACGCCCGGGCGGTCCTGCAACTCGATCCGGGCGGCCTCGACGGCGTCCTCCGCCACGTCATCATCGGCAAGCCTCGTGTGCAGCACAACGCCCGCGGGCTTGTCTTCCAGCAGGGTTCCCGGGGCGACGTTGACGATTCCGGCCAACACTTCGCGCACCGAAGCCAGCCGTTCACGCTGCTCGTCGTCCAACTCCAAACCCAACGAGCCTTCGCCCATCCAGACTTCAGCTCCGTGGCTGCCTATCAATAACGTGTTTGCCGGTGGTGAGGCGACCAGCCGCAAACTGTCCAGTGCGCGGCCCGAGATGAGAGCCGTCGTCGTGCGCGGCAGCCCGGCGAGTTCTTCCAGGGCCGCAGCTGACCGCGGGAGGGGGCGGGCGTCCTCCGCGCGGTCGACGATCGGTGAGAGCGTGCCGTCGAAGTCCAGGGCCACCAGGAGGTGTTCCGTTCCCGCGATGCCTCGAATGGCGTCCAGCAATTCCGGCGACAGCGTTAGGGGCGTCTGTTCAGCTGTCATCGCGGACCACCTTTTCCTTAAGGGAGTCGAGGAACTCGGCCGACCAGTGGTCAACGTCGTGGTCAAGGATTTGCTTGCGCATCAACTTCATGCGGCGTCGGGCTTCCTTCGGGTCCAGGTTGATCGCACGGAGAATGGACGATTTGAGGCCGTCGATGTCGTGCGGATTGATCAGGAGAGCCTGCTTCAACTGATCCGCGGCGCCGGCGAATTCGCTCAACACCAGGGCGCCGTCGTCTTCGGAACGGGCTGTCACGTACTCCTTGGCCACCAGGTTCATGCCGTCCCGCAGCGCGGTCACCAGCATGACGTCGGCCGCAAGGTACAGCGCCACCATTTCCTCCACCGGATAGCTGTGGTGCAGGTAGCGCACTGCGGTGTTCTGGATGGTGTCATACGTTCCGTTGATCCGGCCCACAGTGCCTTCGATTTCCTCCCGCAGGAGCCGGTACTGCTCCACCCGCTCGCGGCTGGGGCTGGCCACCTGGATCAGCGTGGCGTCCTCCACCTTGATGTGGCCATCGGCGAGGAGTTCTTCGAAGGCCTTCAAGCGGTGCCCGATGCCCTTGGTGTAGTCCAGCCGGTCGACGCCCAAGAGGATTGTCTTGGGATTGCCCAGGTCCTTGCGGATCTGCTTGGACCGCTCGATGATGTCCGGGCGGCTGGCGAGTTCGCGGATCTGGTCCACGTCAATGGAAATGGGGAAAGCCTGGGCGCGGGCGATGTGGGTGACCTGGCCGTCCGCGCCCTTCACATGGATTTGCTGCTGCTTGACGCTTGCCCCCAGGAAGCGTCGTGCGGAACGCATGAAGTTGCCGGCATCGCTGGGCCGCTGGAAGCCCAGGAGGTCCGCGCCCAGCAGGCCGTCAATGATCTCGCGGCGCCACGGGAGCTGCGCGAAGATCTCCGGCGGCGGGAAGGGAATGTGGTTGAAGAATCCGACCTTCAGGTCCGGGCGGGCCGTGCGGAGCATCCGGGGAACCAGCTGGAGTTGGTAGTCCTGGACCCACACGGTGGCACCGTCCGAGGCATGGCGGATGACGGCGTCGGCGAACTTCTTGTTGACCTGCCGGTAGGAGTCCCACCAGGTTCTGTGAAACTCGGGCGGCGCAATCACGTCATGGTAGAGCGGCCAAATAGTCGCATTGGAGAAGCCTTCGTAGTACAGCTCCACTTCGTGGCTGCTCAACTGGACCGGGACGAGGTCCATGGATTCATGGCTGAACGGGCGCACCGTCTCATCCGGGGCGCCATGCCAACCCACCCACGCGCCGTCGGACTTGGTCATCATCGGTGCGAGGGCAGTGACCAGGCCGCCGGGCGAGCGGCGCCAGCCGTCGTCGGACCTGTCGACGGGCAGGCGGTTGGACACCACCATGAAGTCGAACTTGCTCGCCGTCGGCTTCCTGGTTGGCGATGCCCGGACGCCTTCCTCGGTACTGAGTTTTTCGCTTGCCAAATCCTGCATTACTGCTCCCTGGGGTTGCTGTGACTCACATCCCAGCCTACCGGCGGAATCATCGCCGCCAGTTGATCGTTCAACAACCGGGTCATTGTGCTGGCGGCAAATCCTCAGGTTTGCTCCCGTAAACTGACCCCGTTGCACTACGACGCCGAGTAACCACGAGGAACTGATGAGCCCCGCAAACGAACCGCGCCTGTCCAAGGCCGAGAAGACCGCCCAGGCCCGGGAACAAGCGCGCAAAATCCGCGAAGAACAGCTGAAGAAGGACAAGCGCAACAAGATGCTGGTCCTCTGGGGCATCGTGGTTGCGGTAGTTGCCATCCTCGTGGTCATCGCCCTGGTGGTGGTCACCAACATCCAGAACAACGCCCCCATTGCCGACAGCGGCCCGACGCCCGCCAACGGCAACGTACACGGTGGCGTAACACTTCTGGCAAACAGCGAAGTCGTGAAGTCAGCAGCTGCAACAGTGAACGTCGCCGACGTTCCGTCACCGGCAGCTTCGAAGCCCGCAACCGTGACGGCTCCCGGCGCCGAAGCCGAGGCCGGCAAGCCGGTGAAGGTAGTGGCCTACATCGACTTCATTTGCCCCGTCTGCAAGCGGTTCGAGACCACCTACGGTGAGTCCCTGACCAACCTGCGCAACGAAGGTAAAATCTCCCTCGAGTACCGCCCGCTTGGTTTCCTGGACCAGCAGTCCACCACCAACTACTCCTCGCGCGCAGCGAACGCCGCGGCCTGCGTGGTGAACTCCTCGCCTGAGAAGTACGCCGATTTCTTCAACCTCCTCTTCGAACGCCAGCCCGCCGAAGGCAGCGCCGGTATCTCGGACAAGGACCTCAAGGCCATGGCCACGGAAGTGGGTGCGGCCAACATCGACTCCTGCATCGACAGCAAGCAGTTCCGGCCCTATGTGAAGGTTGCCACGCAGGAAGCTGCGGCGATTGGCATCACCGGCACCCCGACTGTCTTCGTCGACGGTAAGCAGTGGGATGGTTCAACCGACCTGAACGCAGAGATCCAGACCGCGATCACCGCAAAGGGCTGATTTCCCGGTAAGTACGACGGCGGCCGGTTGCCTTCTTCCCGAAGGCAACCGGCCGCTGTTGTTTCCCCGCCCGGCCGTGGGCCTTTGAATTTCGTGGTGGGGGACGGTCTGGGCTAACCTTGACTAGCGTTCTTCGCACGCCTCCTTAGCTCAGTTGGCCAGAGCACCTGTCTTGTAAACAGGGGGTCGCCGGTTCGAATCCGGCAGGGGGCTCCACTACACCCGGCTAGCATCAAGTCATGGACTACGACGATCTGGAACTCATCCTGTTCTGGGTGCTGGCAGTGGCTCCCTCTGTGCTGTTGATCATCGCCGGAGCAGTCATCCACGCCAAACTGCCAAGACGATGGATGGCCCGGTTCTTGGTTGCCGGACTTCTTGCCTGCATCGCTTATTGCGCCTTCGGCGGCATTGTCGCAATGCGCCTTTTCCCTCCACCGTACGATGAGCATTTCGCGGGAGGACGGGGCCTGGACCTTCGGGGCACCGCGCTCATCCTCGGAGGATTCGCAGGTGCTGCCGCGGGTGCGGCGGCCACATTAGGCACGTTTGGGGTTTCAGCTTTTCTGGCACGGTGGCGGGCCGTGCGGACCTCATCCTAAATCTATATAGGTAGACTTAGGCGCATGGAGAATCTCGGGCGCGTTACACCAGCCACCACGCTGGTTCTCGAGTCGCTGTTATCGGCGGAGAGCGTGTGGGGTTTGCAGATCGTCAAGGACGCCGGAAAGAAGCCCGGGACGGTCTACCCGATACTGGACCGCCTTGAAGCAGCTGGCTGGATTCAGGGGGAGTGGGATACCAGCGATGTTCGCAAAGGGCCCAGGCGCAGATATTACAGGCTGCTTGCCGACGCCCGTCCATTGGCATTGGCCTATGTGAGCGCTCAGGCGGCCAAGAAGCAGACGACGATTCCGCACTCCAAGTGGGCAATGGGGGCGTGCTAGTGCTGCGGTCACGAGCCCGGGAAACAGTGCTCCACATGTGCCTTCTGGTCACTCCGCAACATTCGCGGGCCGTGCGTGAGGAACAATGGCGTGCCGACCTCAGGGATGGGCCAGCGTACGGCATCTCAACCTCATCGTTGTTGATCGGTGCCCTGTGCTCATCCGTTCGGGCTAGATTCATGGAAGTTGTACACCGCGCCAGCCTTCTGCTGTCGCGCCGGAAAAGGGGGAAAAGCATGAAACTTGTTCTTGGAGTGATCAGCGCAGTCGCGGTGGCGGCCATAGGATCTACGGTGGTGGGCCAAATGACACCGGCCGACAGTGAATCGGGAAAGGCCGGGCACATCATCACTGGTGGATACGAAGGCTGGTGGAATGCAACGCCCGTCTCAGGATCTGCCGAGGGATTGCCGCGGGAAACTGTCGCGGTGAACACCCGCACGGGAAAGATCGTCGACGCCTTCAACCGTACGAGGAACGAAGCCGGCAAAGTGACGACCGTCGCGGACGTGGACTACGCGGTGGTGCCGGACCCCGCATGGCCGGCAAACTCGGTGGTCATCATCGACACCACATCCGGCAAGGTTATCGAGGACTTCCTGGTGACCGAGGACGGATCACCCTTTGACGAGCATGGGCGGCCGCTTGGCTCAAGCACCCACTGAAGGGTGCTCAGGGAAGCCCACAGGCTAGACTCAACCAAACATCACAAAGATATGGGGGATCTGGGATGGGTACATTCAAGGTTGGGGACAATTTGCCCACCGAATTGTTGGGTATCAACGACGACGCTTGCCCGGCAGAGACAGACCACTTGGGCTTCACGGCATTTTGCAACCTGGACGCAGGCCATAAAGGGACGCACCTCGCCGGCAACTCCGATCTGGTAGTGGTTGCGGCCTGGGAATAGCGGGCAACTTTCAGCACTGCATGCAGCAGCCTGGTCCTACATACTGGCCATATGCGGGAAACGACGGTGTTGGTCGAAGGGGAGAGCGACAAGGTGGCCGTGGAGGTGCTGGCTGCACGCCTGGGGCATCATCTGGCTACCGAGCGGGTGACAGTGGTACCCATGGGTGGCGCCACCAGCATCATCCATTTCCTCGACCGCTACGGGCCCACGGGTGCAAACCACCGCTTGCTGGGTTTATGCGACGCCGGCGAGTCTCCCGGAATTGCCCGGGCACTCGGCCGGGTGGGCATCGGGCCAGGTTCCTTGGATGAGCTGGGCTTCTATGTTTGCCACGAGGACCTCGAGGACGAGCTGATCCGTGCCCTGGGGACGGAAGGCGTGCTGGATGTCATTGAACAACAGGGCGAACTTGCCTCGTTCCGGCTCCTGCAACGCCAACCCTCGTTACGGGACCGACCGGTCGCGGCGCAGCTGAGGAGGTTCTTCGGTGGACGGAGCGGCAACAAGGTGAGGTACGCCCGGCTGCTGGTGGAGGCGTTGCCGGACGGTGAAGCGCCGCCTCCGCTTGGACTTCTTGTGGCGGCCTTCGCCGGCGCGGACTGAACGGCGGCACCCCAAGGAGGCGCCGCCGTCGAGCCTTCAGCCAGAACGCCTACACGGCGGGCTGGTGCTGGGTGATGCAGTGGATTCCGCCGCCCCGCGCGAAAATGGGGCGGGCGTCCACCATGACCACCTCGCGGCCCGGATAGGCCTGCTCCAGGATCCGCTTGGCCTCGGAATCTGCGGGATCGTCGAAACTGCAGGCTATGACGCCGCCATTGACCACCAGGTGGTTGATGTAGCTGTAATCCACCCACCCTTCCTCGTCGCGCAGTATCTCCGGGGCGGGCACCTCGACGATGTCCCAGGAACGTCCCTCGGCATCGTGCGTCGTGGCGAGCAGGGAAATGATGTCCGCGGTGACCTGGAAGTCCGGATGGTCGGGGTTGCGCTGCGAGTGGACCAGCAACACGCCAGGCGAGGGAATCGCTGCGACGATATCCACGTGGCCGCGGGTTCCCAAAGCTTCTGAATCACGGGTCAGGCCGCGCGGTAGCCAGATGACGTGCGTGGCGCCGATGGTGCGCCGCAGTTCCGCCTCGACATCGGCCTTGCTCAGCGCCGGGTTCCGGTACTTGTCCAACTGCACGGTCTCGGTGACCAAGACCGTGCCCAGTCCGTCAACCTGTATTCCGCCGCCTTCGTTCACCAAACTACTGTCCACCAGGCCCGCGCCGGCCAGCCGCACTACTTCGGCCCCGACGGCGGAATCCTTGCCCCACGTGGCCCAATCCTGCTGGCCCCACCCGTTGAAGACCCAATCCACGCCACCGAGCCGGCCGCCGTCGTCAATCACGAAAGTCGGCCCGATGTCCCGCATCCACGCGTCATCAAGCGGCGCTGCCACCAACTCGATATCAGCGGAAAGGTAGCGGCGCGCGGCTTCCATATCCGGCGGATCGACGACCATGGTGACTGGCTCGAACCGCAACACGGCGTGGGCAACCGCAGCCCACGCCGCCCGTGCCTCGTGGGTTTCCTGGTCCGTGTGCCCGATCGAGGAGCGTTCGGGCGGGAACGCCATCCAGACGCGCTCCTGTGGAGCCGTCTCGCTGGGCATGCGCCAGGTCATGGCCGTGCCGCGTTCTGCACGCCGGTCTCGGCGCCGTACGGGCGTTCGACGTCCACCTCGCGCGTGAGTTCCGCGTAGGTGTCAGGCCTGCGCGTGGTCAGGAAAGGGAACAGGTCCAGCCAGTCCTTGCGCTGGTCGAGGTCCAGATCTGCAATGAGCACAGCCTCCTTGTCCCGCGGTGCCTGTACCAGGACTCGGCCGTAGGGATCTGAAATGAACGAGGACCCGTAGAACGTGATGTCCCCCTCGTCGCCTGTGCGGTTGGGGACCACCATGAAGGTGCCGTTGGTGATGCCGTGGCCGGTGATCACGTGCTGCCACAGCGGTTGGTGGTCAAAGTCCGGGAACGTCGGCTCGGAACCGATGGCGGTGGGGTATACCAGGATCTCGGCACCGGCCAGTGAGTAGAGCCGCGCTACTTCGGGGAACCATTCGTCCCAGCAGGTAGGAAGCCCGACGGCGGCATGGTCCAGTTCCGCTGGACGGTACACCGGGTAGGCGTCGTCGGCAGGTCCGGCCCGGAAGTAGGTGTCCTCGTAGTAGCCGGCGCTGATGGGGATGTGCGTCTTGCGTGTCCGCGCGAGCAGTTCTCCGGTGGGCGAGACAAGGATGGCGGTGTTGAAGCCCAGCCCGTCGTCGCCGTCGGCCCGTTCGTAGAGGGAAGCATGGACAGTGACGCCATGTTTGCTGGCCGCTGCGGCTGCGAAATCGAACGTTGGGCCGGTGAGGAGGTCCTCGGCGTCCTGCGCTGGGTTGGCTCCCGCACGGACGTTGGCCGGGTACTTGGAGAGAGTCAGTTCCGGAAGGAAGACGGACGTGGCGCCCGCTGCGGCTGCCTTGCCGATGGCCTCGGTCAACACTGATCGGAGTGCGGCGGCGTCATTCCGCCAGCGGTGCTGGACAAGTGCCACGCGGAGGGGTTGGCGGCTGGATTCGCGGCTTCGGGCGAACGACTCGGGCGGCGTGGTGTTGCTGATGATGTCCATGGTTGGATCGTCCTGACTGGACCTAGGGGTCCTTGTCTCGTGGGGTTCTCGAGGAACCCGGTATGTGGTTGTGGTGCTTGTGGTTGTTCATGAGCCAAGGTCCTGTCCGGAAACCTTGCCCAGGGGAGCGGTCAGTGAGTCGATGGCGCCGGACACCAGGGAACGTGCATGTTCCGTGGTGATGAAGCCGCTGAGCCAGCGTCCCGAGATGCCCTCCACCAGGCTGGTGAGGATTTCTGCCGTGACGGCTGCTTCCTGGTTGTTGGTGCCTGGGTGGACTGCCTGGATGGCCTCGGCGATTTCACGGTTCCATTCGGACGTAGTGCGGGAAAGCGGCTCGGTCAGTTCCGGTTCGAAGATGGAACAGGCCCGGAGTTCGTTCCACGCCACCGAGTTCCGGCGGACGTCGGCGTCGTCCTTGATTTCGTTCAGGAGGAGATGCCTGAGGTGCTTGCCGCTGTCCTGGGTGGCCTTCGCCGAGGGTGCGTCGTCCTTGCTGACCTGCTTGTTGATGTGCTCGAGGGTAGCGGCGAGCAGGCCGGCCCTGTCCGTGAAGTGGTAGTACAGCAGTCCGGAGGAGACGCCGGCTTCCTTCGCAACATCGTTGACCCGCAGTCCCCGCACACCGCTCCTGGCAATGCAGGTGGTGGCGGCGGTCAGGATCTTGGCTAGTTTGTCAGTCATGGTTTGACAGTAATACGTGCTCACCCCGCTCCGTTGCCGTGCCATCCTGTACAGCCGGAGCCTCCGGCCAAAGCCGCAGGGCTGCCAGGTATCCGAGCGATCCGATCACCGTGGATCCCACGAAACTCAGGTCCACGCCACCGCCCAGGTGCGAGAGGGGGCCGGTATAGAGGGAGGTGTCCGTGGCGAGCACGCCAAACACGGAACCGAGTGCCCACGGAATGACTGCCCTCAGATTCCAACCCTTTGTGAACCAATAGCGTCCTGAAGGACCGTTTGCCCTGAACAATTGGAGGTCTGCGGGACTGTACTTTCCCCGGCGGGCAACAAGGAAACCGAGCACGTTGATGGCCACCCAGGGACCGGCAAAGCCGTTGAGTACCAGCGTCATCGCTGTGATGGAGTCGACGGCGTTGAACACGAAGACGCCAAGGTAAAGAAGCCCGACGGCGGCTGCCGAGGTGATGAGCGTGGTGTGGATCCTGCGGAGCCGCGGAAAGAGGGCTTCAAGGTCGAGGCCACTCGCGTAGAGATTCAGGACCCCTTGGCCCAGGCCGCCCGCCAACGCGATGATCAGGATGGGCAGCAGGTACCAAACGGGCGAAGCATGCACCAGGTCAGCGACGTACGAGCCGCCCAGTTCTGGAATGGCGGAGGCGGTGAACGCGCCGAAGAGCGCTGTGACGAACAGGCCCAGGAAAACACCAAAGCAGGTTGCGGCGAGGACGGCGCGATCCGAGTGGGCTTTGCGGGAGATACGCCGGCTGTAATCACCCAGAGTGGGCGCATAGGACAGCGGGCCGCCAATGGAGATCACCACGGACAGAATCCACGTGGGCCAGAAGTCGCCCAGGAGGTAGTCGCCGTGCACGGTTGTGGGGCTGAACGTGGGGGCGAAGGCCACGATCCCTGCGATGAGGAGAAGTCCGACCACCGGCGCTACGAACTTCTGCATGGCGACCACCGTGCCGTGGCCGAAAAGGGCGACGAGGACGATCTCGATGGAGATGACGGCGTAGCCGATGGCGAGCGTGGTGCTGTCCAGGGGTATGCCCAGGAGCCGTTGGGCAGCTGCCACGAGCGCGTCCCCGGAGGTCCATACGGCAATGGCTGCATAGGCCAGTGCGAAGAGGAGAGTCAGTCCGGAACCGATCAGCCTTCCCCGGGTGCCGAAGTGTGCGGCGCTGGATACGGTGTTGTTGGTGCCGGTCCGGGGGCCAAGGAGTGCCATGGGTGCAATGAGGATGGTTCCGATGACGAGTCCGGTAAGACTGGCCGTTGCGGCACCTACGAAATCGAGCCCGAAGGTGATGGGAAGCCAGCCGAAAACGATGACCGAGAAAGCAAAGTTTCCGCCGAAGAAGACGGAGAAAAGGTTACGTGGGCGGGAAGTGCGTTGTTCGTCGGGGATGTACTCGATGCCGACTGATTCGATGCGGCCGAAGCTGTCCTTGGGGGAGGACTCGGCACCGACGGGATCCGCGTCTTTGCGGAAGCGCGTGCTGAACATGTCAGAGCCTTTCGTGAACTACATCACGTTGATGCAATGCAATCACTATAGATCCTGACTGAAATTTCAGTCAAGAGTGCTCGGGGGTCTCAATTCGGAGGGGAGTGGCGCCAGTCATGAATGCGTCGCGCCCGCTGACGCCCTGGGCCACGCTTCTCGCGGGTGCGTGGGGCGGGAGTGGGTGCGCTGGGTGGGCTTTGGTGGTGCGTGGTGCGGGAGTGGGTGCGTGGGGAGGGAGTGGGTGCACCCGCGGGCCTCATGCTTGGGCGCGGGCTTCCTTTGCCGGCTTGGCGGGACGCTTTCGGATCTCGCGGAGAACGATTTGTTCCGGGCAGACCGTCGAGAGGAAGTCGCCGACCGAGAGTGCAAGGCGCTCGCCGACCAGCGAGTACAGGATGCGGTTGGCTTCCCGGCGCTCGGTGATGAGCCCGGCCTGACGCAGCACGCTGAGGTGCCTGGAGATGGTGGGTCCGGTGGCATTAAAGCGGGAAGCGATCTCCCCGGCGGCCAGCTCCCCATCCTTGAGATCCTGCAGGATCTGCCGCCTGGTGGGGTGTGCCAAGGCGGCGAAGATCTCGGACGCTGTATCTGCCATGTTTGCAATATAGCACATTAGTTATATACAGTTTAGCTTCATTGCTAATAAGCGAAGGAGCAAGAACATGCGGGTAGCTATTACTGGTGGGACCGGATTCGTGGGAAGTCACTTGGCTGAACGGTTGGCCAGTCCCAACACAGTTGTCGTTTCACGCCGAACGGGCGTGGCCATCGATGACGTGGAGGCCTTGACCGCAGCATTCGAAGGGGTTGATGCCGTGGCGCACTGTGCGGGCATCAACCGGGAAATAGGCGGACAAACCTTTGAAAAGGTGCATGTGGAAGGCACCAAGGCAGTGCTCGAGGCAGCGCGGCGCGCCGGCGTGAAGCGGATTGTCATGCTCAGCTTCCTTCGGGCCAGGCCGGACTGCGGTTCCGGCTATCACGAAACGAAGTGGGCAGCCGAGGAGTTGGTCCGCGCGTCCGGACTGGACTACACGATCATCAAGGCGGGCATGATCTACGGGCAGGGAGATCACATGGTGGATCATGTCACCAAGGCGGTGCGGACCTGGCCAATCTTCGCGACCGTGGGTTTCCGCGAGCGGACGGTCAGGCCGGTGTTGGTACAGGAAGCGGTGTCCGTTCTGATCGCGGCCCTCCATGGTCGGCTGCCGGACGCCACAGTAGCCTTGCTGGGCGCGGAAGAACTCGAGTTGGGGACGGCCGTGCGCAGGATTGCCCGGGTTGCGGATCGCAAGCCATTGTTCGTGCCGGTGCCCGTGTGGACCATCCGGGCCTTGGCGCAGCTCACAGAATGGCTGATGGTTGTTCCCCTCGTGGCCAAGGCACAAGCCCGGATGCTCGACGAGGGAGTGAGCGACCCAGCGCCCTACGCCTCCGCGCTTCCGCAGGACCTCAAGCCGAAGCTCCCGTTTACGGAGGACCGCATCAGGTCTGCCCTGCCGGAGGGAAAGTTCGGACTCAGGGACTTGCGGGTCGTGAATTGGTGGAACGCGAAGGGGCGGAGAACTCAGGGGGCCAGCGGCTCATTGCCAACTCTTGACGACGGCAGCCGCGGTCCTAGATAGTTCTCGTTGGGGGCGCACAGGGTACTCCCTGTAATCTCCAAGGATCCTCGTATGAGCCTGCACATTCCCAGTCCCGGCGAACTGCCCGCGGCCAAGCCCGATTTCGATGCTGACAAATACCTCAAGGGGCGGAGAAGCCTAGGGGTGGGGCTGATAGTCGTGGGTGCGATCAACGCCGTGTTCCTAACCATTGGCTACGTCAACAGCTGGCACCTCATGGCGACCTTGGACGAGACGGACAAGATCATTGAAATCGGCGCTTTGGCGCTCAATGTCCTTTTTCTTGCCGCGTTGCTCGCCTGCGGCATATGGAACATTGTGGCCCGACGCGGGACGTCGATCGCGCCGATCATCATCGCGCTGGTTTTGTCCGCCCTCACGCTGACCTTCGCCGTGATCAACAGCGTCGATGCGCTGATGTCGACGGGAAGGATGCCCGCGGTGGCTGCCATCCTCATCAACGTTGCCCTCCTTATCCAAGCTATCCGCCTGCTCCGGATGAAACCCGTGGTCACTACGCCGGGACCTGTCCGCGAAAGCGTCCACCCGTTCTACACGCCGTAGGAGAACGAAAGCCTCACGCCGGTTCCTGGATCCGCGCGGCTTTCCGCCCACGCTGCCGCAGGGCCAGCATCGGAAACAGCAGCACTGAAAGCATCCCTGCGCCTACCAAGGCCGACGCTATGCCGTTGGGGATGATCCCCGTATCCTGCCCAATGCCGGTCACGGCCACGATGATGGGCAATCCGGTTGCGCCGAACAGGGCAACAGCCCGTTTCTCCGCAAATGTGGAGCCCTTGGGTGCGGCGAGCACGGACGGCAGGCCGCGGATGACCAGGAGAAGCAAGAGGAGAAGGGGAACCAAGGCAAGAGTCAGTGGGCTGGCAGTCAGAGCGCCGAGATCGAAGTCGATGCCGGTGTCAATGAAGAAGATCGGGACCAGGAATCCGAAGGCGATCGCGTCGACTTTGGCCTCGATGACTGAGCGGTCCTGCTCCGGGGCGCGGGCGATCACTACCTTCCAGAGGATCCCGGCCGCGAACGCACCCAGCAGCATGTCCAGTCCCAGGGTCATGCTCAGGACCACCAGTATGGTCAGGATGAACATGATGGAGCGCACGGCGAATTGACTGCTGGTGTGCAGGGTCCGGGTCACCTGGGCGTGCAGGAACCGGTGCTTAGAGCGGGATGCGAGGAAGACGGCCAGACCGGTGAGGGCCACGAAACCGAGCAGCACGCCGGTGGCTGGCCCCAGTTGCTTGCCGCTGAGGAAGAGTGAGATTGCCACCAGCGGACCAAATTCCCCGATTGCTCCGAGGGCGGTCACCGCGATGCCAACCGGCGTGCGGGACTCTCCGGCATCCCGAAGGATTGGCAGCAGAGTGCCAAGCGCGGTTGAGCAGAGTGCGACGCCGATAATCACCGCAGCTTCGACGCTCGGTCCCAGCAGCAGGCCGGCCCCTATGCCTGCGGCCAAGGAGATCAGCCAGCCGAGTCCGGCGCGCGACGCCGGCCGGCCGCGGATCAGGGCAAAGTCGATTTCGTTGCCCGCGACGAAGAACAGCATGGCCAGCCCAAAATCGGCCAGCGTGTCCGTGAATTGAACGGACTGGACCCAGCCGAGCACGCTGGGACCCAGAAGGATGCCCAGCGCAATCTCGAACACCACCAGTGGAACCTTCACCACCCGGTCCAGTGAACGGACGGCCAGCGGCGCTGCGACAGCGAGCAAGGCGATGACCACCAGTGACGTTGATAAGCCTTGCATCAGCGGTACCTCCGCCGCATTGAAGGAAGAGTAATCCAAAGCTACAGCCACGGCTCGCGAGGAGCCATAAAAACCCGGGCGCCTCAAAGGACACCGCACGACGACGGGACTCACCGCTGGTGGTGAGTCCCGTCGTCGTACGTCTTGCTATGGCGTGGGGCTGCCGCCGTTCACATTCAGCGTTTCGCCAACCACATAGCTGGATTCCGGCGATGCGAGGAACACGTACGCCGGTGCCAGTTCGGCCGGCTGCCCGGCCCTGCCGAGGGGAGTGTCCTTGCCGAACTCCGGCAATGCTTCCTTCGGCTGGCCGCTGCTGACCTGGAGTGGGGTCCAAATGGGCCCGGGGGCAACAGCGTTCACCCGGATTCCCTTCGGTGCGAGTTGCTGCGCCAGGCCCTTGGTGAAGTTGTTGATGCTGGCCTTGGTAGTGGCGTAATCCACCAGCGTTGGCGAGGGGTTGTAGGCCTGGATGGACGTGGTGTTGATGATGGTGGAACCCTCGGGCAGGTGGGGGAGGGCGGCCTTGGTCAGCCAGAACATGGCGTAGACGTTGGTCTTGATGGTGTGGTCGAACTGCTCGTCAGTGATTTGTTCCAGTTCTTCCTGGGCCACTTGCTTGCCGGCGTTGTTGACCAGGATGTCGATCCCGCCCAGGGAATCCACTGCGGTGTCCACAACGTTGCGGCAGGCTTCGGCGTCCTTGAGGTCGCCGGGAACCTTGACGGCCTTGCGGCCTGCGGCTTCGATGATGCGGGCAATGCGGCTGGCATCTTCTTCTTCCTGGGGCAGGTAGGAAAGGACGACGTCGGCACCCTCACGGGCGAACGCGATGGCAGTTGCTGCCCCGATGCCTGAGTCTGCTCCCGTGACGATGGCCCTGCGGCCCTCCAAGCGCCCGGTTCCGCGGTACGTGAGGGGCGTGGTCTGGGTGGTGCCTGCGGTCGGATAAGATAGCCGCGGACAGGCGGTTGTACCGGTAGGCATCCCTCGCTTCCAGCGTCGCCTACGGACACCTTCGGACCCTGTCTTCGCATCTTTATTGGGGGACTCTTGAGCTCTGTACTCCGCCGTAGCCGGCGCCACGTTTCTGCTGCCATTCTTGCCGCCGGAGTGGGCGCGTCGCTCCTCTTCGCAGCTCCCGCGCAGGCTTACGACGCTCCTGTCTTCGACGTGCCGGATGCCTCGCAGGAGCCCTTGCCCTACATTGACCGGGCTGCTGATGCAGCCGATGTCCTGGACCTCTGGACCAAGGGCGGGCCGGCCACGCGGAAGGCCGCAGGCGTGGCGCTGACGGGTGGCGCCGGTGCCGTGCAGGCCTTCATCGACGGCGGACAGGACGCGGCGCTCGCCACTGACCGGAAGCAATTGGTGACCGAATTGTCGCAGAGCGGCACGGAACACGTGCGTTCGTCCGCCTCGAAGATGCTGGCCACGGGCGATCCCGCAAAGATTGACGCTTTCCTGGCCACAGGGTGGGAGCGCGCCTGGCAGGTTGACTTGCGGATAGCGGCCACCAACTTCCTCCACTACGGAGTGGGGAGCGTGCAGAAGGCTGCCTCCACCAGCTTGGATACGTCCGAGGACGCTGTGGAGGAATTCGTGCTCAACGGTTGGAAGAAGGTCGCGGCCACCAACGACCGCGTGGAAGTCACTTGGTTGACGGATTCCTCTTCGCCCAGCGTCACCCTCGGGGCGCAGGCGGCCCTCGATACCTATGAGCCGGCTGCGCTGGCGGATTTCCTGCGCTACGGCCAGCATGTGGCCGCCGACCGCGATGCGGAGGCAGCCTCTGTGGCGAAGGTTCTGGAGCAGGTCAAGGCCGACGTTGCAGGCAACCCAACTGGAACCGCAGCTGTGGCTGACAGGGCGGAAGCCGCCGTCGGGCAGGCCAAAACCATCGCTGCCGCAGCGAGGACCGAAGACCAGACGAGGCTGGGGGCGGACAGGACGGTTCTCGTCTCCCAGGCCAACAAAAGGGCTGTGCTGGAGGGCGTTGTCCTCGCCCGGCAAAAGCCGGCGCGTGAGGCGTTTGCCAATGCCGCGAAAGAGCTCCCTGGGCTGTTGAAGGCGCTGGCCGGAGAGGACCTGGACCAGAACATCGCCAAGGCCCGTCAAGCGACGTTGTACGTCTCCCTGGTTGAAACTCCGACGGTACAGAAGGCTGCGAAGGACGCCTTGGTGGGCGGTGACCAAGCTGTCAAGACGTTCATTGCTACGGGGCTGGATGACGCCAGGGAGGCCGGCGGGTCGGAGTTCGAGTCCGACCGTCAGCGCGCCTACCACGCCCTCGGCACGGGTGGTCCCACCGTCCAAAAGGCTGCGGAGGTGGCGCTGGAAACGGGCAGCCACCCGGATGTCCGCTACTTCCTGGAGTACGGATGGGCTCAAGCCGCGGAGCTGGATAACTCCATTTTCGCGTACAGGAGCATTGCGAACGGTGGCCTGGAAGAGCGCACTGCCGCGGACGTGGCCTTAAGTGGCAACCGGGAGGATCAGCAGGCCTTCGCGACTGCGGGACAATCCACCGCTGCCAATCGTGATGCGGCTACTGCCACGCACATTGGGCGCATCGACTCCCTGATTGCGGAGCTGACGGCCCTCGCCAACAAGGCAAGGCTCGACGCCGGTGCCGCGGCTGAGGCGGCCAAGGCGGCTGAAGCTGCTGAGGCAGCCCGTGCAGCAGAGGCTGCGCGCGCGGCTGAAGCCGCCAAGGCCGCTGAAGCCGCTCGCCAGTCGGCCGGTACGTCAGCGAATGCGCCGTTCTTCGACGCTGCGCGTGGCTCTGCCCCGATCGTCATGCCGTGGCCCCAGATGGGTTCTTCTGCGGTTCCGCTCGGCGATCCGGGCGCACAGCCGCCGGTCGATGAATCAGCCAACCCCTTGCCGATCATCACCGTCCCGTCACCGCAGGCAGCGTCGGAAGAATCGGCGCTTGCCGGGGTTCCCTCTGCAGAGCAGGCCGCGCAGTCCACCAGCACTACTGCTTTGGGTGGATGGACCATTGGACTGATCGTCGGTTTGGTCCTCGCCGCAGCGGCAGCCATCACTGCGCTGCTTCGCAGGAAGGCGCCGGCCGCCAAAGTTCCGGCAAAGAAGGCGTAACTCCGAGCTCCGACGCGGTGGGTCAGGCTGACCCGCGGCGCCGCCGTTCTTTGCGACGCTGGACGTAGTGCGCCGTGACGCCGCTCGCCAGCAGAACGAAACCGAGGAAACCCAGAGGCGAAGGATAGATGGGGATGGCCAGCAAAATGAGCGCAACCCCCAGGATGACGGCCACGACGTTGAGTGCTTTGGGGGCGGTGGCGTGATGGGGAATCTTTCCGGACTCCAGGCGCCTGGCAAGTGCCGGATCTTCAATGAATAGCTGGCGTTCCAGCTGCTCCAACACCCTGCGTTCTTGATCGGAGAGCGGCATGCCGGGTCCTTCCCTCAAACTTGGAGGTTGAGGCTGCCGTATCGTAAAGGGCCGCCTCTCCGATAAGCTAAGCATACTTATCTTTTTATGGACAAGCCCTAATTCCCGATCATGAGCATGGTGGCGATAGGGTGGATTCTCGGCTGAAGCAAGCGGCCACAGTCACAACTGTGCGGAGCTGCTTCAATGCCGGACTACTCATATCTGATCGACGCCGCCGCCTCGGCGTTCAGCCTTCCCGAACTCCGGGACGGGCAACTCGATGCCATGGGCGCGCTCACCGATGGTCGTGATGTCCTGGCCGTCATGCCCACCGGCTATGGCAAGTCAGCCACCTACCAAGTGGCGGCGTGGTACCTCCACCAACGCGAGGGCAAGAACAAGACCGCACGTCCCGCCGTCGTGGTTTCTCCCCTCATTGCGCTGCAAGAGGACCAACGGGAGGCGCTGATTGAGCAGCTGGGTGATGGTGCTGCCGTGGCCATCAATTCGTCCCGCAGTGACTCTGACGTCGAGGCCGCGTGGGATGCCGTTGAATCCGGGCGGGCGGCGTTCCTCTTCCTGGCCCCCGAACAACTGGCCAAACCGGACACTGTGGACAGGCTTGGCAAGCTGGACCTCTCTGTTTTCGTCGTGGATGAAGCCCATTGCGTATCCTCCTGGGGCCGTGATTTCCGACCCGATTACCTGGAACTCGGCAGCGTCCGGGAGCGGCTGGGGAACCCTCCCGTGGCAGCACTTACAGCCACGGCATCGCCACCGGTTCGGGACGAGATCCTGCAACGGCTCAACATGCGGGACCCCCTGGTCCTGGTTCGAGGCTTCGACCGGCCCAACATCAGCCTGGACGTCGTCCGTCACCAGGACGACAAAGCCAAGCGGTCGGCTCTCCTGGAGCAGGTTGCCAGGCTGGCGGGGGCGGGGGAAAAGGGGCTGCTCTATGCGGCCAGGCGCAAGGACACGGAGAAGTACGCCGCAAAGTTGGCGGACGCCGGTCTGAGTGCCGAGGCCTACCACGCTGGCCGCTCAGCTGCCGACCGCGAACGCATCCACGAGCAATTCCTGGCGGATGAACTGGATGTTGTCGTCGCAACCACGGCTTTCGGAATGGGCATCGACAAGCCCAACGTGCGGTTTGTGGTGCACGCGGACATTCCCGAATCGCTGGACGCCTACTACCAGGAGATTGGCCGCAGCGGCCGGGACGGTCGGCCAGCGAAAGCCGTGCTGCACTATCGTGCCGAGGATCTTGGACTGCGGAAGTTCTTCGGCACCCACGCGCCGGATGAGGAAGCACTGCTGGCCGTTCTGAAGGTGGTGAAGCACGCCGGCGAGGCTGCGCCTAAGACAGCCATCGCCGAGTTGACCGGTTTGAAGGCGCGCCGTGTCACGGCGCTGGTGAACCAGCTGGAGGAATCCAAGGCAGTACGGGTCGGGAGGCGCGGTGTCAGGCTTGTTTCGAAGGCCAAGCTTTCCGTATTGGTGAATGACGCTGTTGAGCTCGCTGAGGCGAGGCGGCGCGTCGACGAATCCCGCCTCACCATGATGCGCGCGTATGCGGAGACCGATGGGTGCCGCAGGCAGTTCCTCCTGGGGTACTTCGGCGAGGAACTCCCGGAACCCTGTGGGAATTGCGATGCTTGCTCGGCGGCGGCCCGGCGCGCCGAAGGGCCGCTCACCGATTCAGGAGCGCACGACGGCGGTGGGTCACCTTCTGATGGTCCCTTCCCGTTGCAGTCCTCGGTGGTCCACAAGGAGTGGGGTCCAGGTCTTGTCATGCGGTATGAGGATGACGTCATCACCGTGCTGTTCGAACGGGAGGGCTATAAGACCCTTTCCCGCTCGGCTGTTGTGGAGAATGAACTCCTGAAACCGGCCTAGGTATTCAATTCGAGCATCAATGCAGGGAGTTGCTCGGCGAGTTCGCGTGCGAGGTATCCGAGAGGACCAAGCTTGCTTGCCAAACGGTCCGCGGCAGCTGCGTGAAGGTGCGTTCCCCAGCAGGCTGCCTGGGCATGGCTGGTTCCCCGCGCGCGAAGGCCGGAAATCGTTCCGGCCAGCACATCGCCGCTGCCGGAGGTACCCAGGCCGCCATATCCCGTGGTGATCTTCCACAGCGCGGAGTCGTCCGGTGAAGCGCTTGGCGGAGCGGCAATGAAACCCTGGCAGCTGACGACCGCGTCGAACCTCCGCGCCACGTCGGCTACGTCCTGCTGCAGGTCATTGGTGTCGCGGCCAAGCAGGATTCCTGCCTCCACGGGATTGGGAGTGAGGATCAGCCTGCCGCGCCACGGATCCAGTCGGTCCTCGAGCTTGGTTACCGAGGCCAGCGCGTAAGCGTCCAGTACGACGGCGGGACCGCTGCCCGTGCTCTCCGATTCCTCCCGGTCAAGGAGGGCGGCCAGCAGTTGCTCCGTCAGCCCAAGGTTGTCCAGGCCGGGCCCGACCAGGATGGCGTCCGATCGGTCCAGGTACGAGGAAATTCGGTCAAGTCCTTCGCCCGTCATCGAGCCCTCGCCATTTTCCGGCAAACCCACCGCCCCACACTCCGGCAAAGCAACACCCAGTTGGACGGCCACCGATTCGGGAACCGCCAAGGTTAATTTGCCGGCACCGGCCCGGAGGGCAGCGATCCCCGCCAGCAAAGCAGCCCCCGGCGTCGAACGCGAACCACCTATGACCAGCACTGCACCACGCGAATACTTGTCTTCGCCTGGCGCCGGCAGCGGCCAGTCACGCAGCAGTGACGGTGTGACGGGTGTTGGAGTTTCACTGTGGATGGACACTGGCATCCCCGGCATGCTCGGTTACAGTGACTCCCTGCTCCGTGAGGTGGTCCGCCACGTTGAAGCTCTCCAAGGTCCAAGGGCCGGCGCCTGACGGCCGGACGTACCTTGTGATGGAGGCGTTCAGCACAGAGGTGGTTGACGCCAGGTCCAGGATCTCCTCTTCGGACATCCCTTCCAACACGTAGCGAACCAGCAGGATCACGGCGTCGTGGCACACCAGCATGACGCGGCGTCCACTGTTCAGGGTGTTGAGTTCAGTGAGCACGGAACGCAGCCTCAACGCTACATCAGCCCACGACTCGCCCCCTGGCGGCCGGTAGTACAGCTTCCCCAACCACAGTCTGCGCTCCGCTTCCTCGGGGAAGCGTGCCTGGACGCCTCGGCTGGTCAGCCGGTCCAGGATGCCCAACTCGCGATCCCGAAGCCGCTCGTCAGTGAGGATGTTTGCTTGCCAGCCTGCCGCCTCGCAGGCTATGCCCGCGGTTTGCCTGGCCCTTGCATAAGGAGAGGACACCACTGCGTCCGGCCGGGAATCTTCCGGTATTTTTGCCAGCGCCGTCCCGAGTGCCTTGGCCTGCTCCTGCCCGGTGCCCGAGAGGTTCACGTCCGCGTCGCGAGCAGGGACATCGATGACCTCACGGCCGGCTTCGCGGGCCTCGGTGGCAGCCACGTTGCCCTCGCTCTCGCCGTGCCTGATCAGCAGCAGCTCCACGGCGCCCGCTTCCTGCACCGCATCTGTCAGCCCGTCGTCGTTCATCCGGCACCACCCCGTCTGTTTGCTGGCCGAAAGCAGAAACCTATTCGCCCAGTACCCAATCGTGCTGGAGTCAAACGCCCGACGGCGACCTGCCGTCGTCGTCAAGGCCTGTTGCCGCCGCGCGTGGTGAAGTAAGTTGCTGGAATGGACGACACATACCAAGTCATTGTGGTCGGTGGCGGATTTGCTGGCGTTGCAGCAGCCAAGGAGCTGGGGCGCAAGGGCGTCAGGGTCCTGCTGATCGACTCAAACAACTACCATCAGTTCCAGCCGTTGCTTTACCAAGTGGCTACCTCGCAGATCGGTGTCTCGGCCATTGCGCGTCCGTTGCGGTCCGTGTTCCGTCGGTTCAAGAGCGTCAAGGTCCTGACAGCCAAAGTCGCGTCCGTTGATACCGCCGGCAAGAGCGTGACCATCGAGGATGGCCGGACCTTTAATGGGCGGATCCTGATTCTTGCCGTGGGCGCTGTTCCCAATTTCTTCAACACCCCCGGAGCCGAGCAGTACGCCTACCCGCTCTACTCCGTCACTGATGCCACGAAACTTGGCACGGGGCTCACCCGTCTCCTGGACAAGGCCGACCGTGGCTCCGAGGGCATGGTGGATGTGGTGGTTGTGGGCGGAGGGCCCACCGGCGTGGAAACAGCCGGGGCGATGGCCGAGAACGTCAAGTACGTGGTCCGCAAGTATTTCTCGCCTGAACTGGCCGCCCGCTGCCGGGTGCACCTTGTGGACATGGTTCCGGTGGTCCTGAACGCATTCTCGAAGAAATCACAGGACTATGCAGCCGACCATCTGGGGAAGGTGGGGGTTCAACTGCACATGGGTGTCGGTGTGACAGAGGTCCGGGCAGACGGCGTCTCGCTGGCCGATGGCACGTTCATTCCCGCGCAGATCGTGGTGTGGGCCGGCGGTTTGAAGGCCGGCGATCTCATCTCCAACTCGGGGCTGGCGCAAGGGAGGGGCGGGCGGATTGACGTCCGTCCGGACCTGACTGCTCCGGACGTTGACGGGGTGTATGTGCTCGGCGACGCCGCCAACATCACCGACGCTGCCGGGAACAAGCTGCCCCAACTGGGTTCGGTGGCCCAACAAGCAGGCAAGTGGGCAGCAGGAAACGTGCTTGCGGACCTGAACGGTGGCACCCGCAAGCCTTTCCACTACGTAGACAAGGGCTACATGGCAATGGTGGGACGCGGCGCAGCGGTGGCCGAGCTTGGCCGTAAGCGTCTCCAGTTGCAGGGCACCTTCGCCTTCCTGTCCTGGTTGCTGGTGCACCTGGCGCTGTTGTCCGGCCTGCAGCAGAAAGCCCGCGCACTGTTCTCCTGGCTCAACGGGTATGTCCTTCACAGTCCCGCGCAGGTGGTGGTCAGTGGTCCGGTGGATAGGGAACCTGATGCTTCTGGTCCGTCTGGCTCTTCTGGTACGTCCGGGGTCTCTGGTCCGGAAGGGTCGGGGTCCACCGGGTAATAGGCTGGGGGGGAGAACCCCTAGCGAGGAGGACCATGTCACTGAAGGATCGTCTCAAAGCAGACGTCGTTGAACACATGAAAGCCGGCAATAAGACCGCGCTGACCACTGTCCGCAATGTGCTGGGCGAGATCACCACGCGTGAGAAGTCCGGTAAGACCCCAGTGGACCTGGACGATACGCAGGTAACGGCACTGCTTCAGAAGGAAGCCGCCAAGCGCCGCGACACGGCCAGGATCTACACGGAAGCCGGAGAATCGGACCGTGCCGCCGCCGAGGTTGCCGAGGCAGAAATCATCGAGGCCTACCTTCCGAAGCCGCTGACGCGCGAGGAAGTTGAAGCAATCGTTGACGAGGAGGTTGCCGCGCTGAAGGCGGACGGACAGGAACTTTCCATGCGGTCCCTCGGGGCTGTCATGAAGCCCGTGACGGCCAAGGTCGCGGGTCGTTTCGACGGCAAGACCGTCAGCGAAATCGTGCGTTCCCGACTGTCCTGATGCCGTACGCGGGGGCTGCTTCGCGTCAACCGGCGCCAAGCAGCCCCCGCAGCGTGTCAGCATTCCGCACGGCGTTCCCACTGCCGTCGTTATTGAAGTACGCGAACACATCCCTGCCGGTACCGGTCCACTCAAGGATCCGGTCTGCCCACCAGTGCATGTCGTCATCCGAATAGGAGCCGCCATAGAGGTGCTGATGGTCCGGTCCGTGCAGGCGGATGTAGACGAACGGCGCCGTGGCCTTCAGGATGCACGGCAGTTTTGCGCCGCTCATGATGCAGTAGGCGGCCTTATGGCGCTCCAGGATCGCATAAACGTCAGGATGGTCCCAGGACTCATGCCTGAATTCCGCGGACACCCGGATCCAGTGGGGAACGGCTGTGAGGAAGTAGTCGAGCCGCGCGTCGTCGCGGGCAAAGTCAGGCGGGAGCTGAACCAAAAGGACGGCCCTCTTGTCTCCCAGTTCGTGCCAGCACCGGGCGATCCGTTCCAGCCAGACCTCCGGGGCGTAGAGCTTCTTGCCGTGGGTGAGGCCCCTGGGTGCCTTCACGGACATGGCGAAGCCGGGTGGAAGCCGGTCGCGCCAACCTGCAAACGTGGTGTCCCTCGGCCAGCGATAGAAGCTGGCATTGAGCTCCACCGTGCTGAACCGCTCCACGTAGGCTTGCAGCCGCTTGGCTGTGGGCAGGCCCGGCGGGTAGAGCACGTTGGTCCAATGGTCGTAGCTCCAGCCGGAAGTGCCGATGTGGATGGCCATGGTTTGGATGGTAGTTGCTCTTCGTGGTTTATCCACAGCTCGGCTCTGCCCGTTTGGTTCGGGTGGTGGTGCCTCCTAGGCTGGAACGGCCAATCCAGACGATGGGGGATCCATGGATACTCAAGACAATGCCGCTGCGCCCGAAGCCCGGAAAGAGTCTTCCCACTATTGACGCAAGTGCTTGGTCCGCTGGTGGCCATTTTCTCCGCCTGGTGCTTCAGGCAGCACGCTCCGAAAGTCGTGGCAGTGGCTCAACCTGGGGGTTCCGCAGTAGTGAGTGAAAACTCCATTGCGGCCGTTGGCCAGGTGGGTGAAGTGCTCGCGGAGCTCTTCCCCATGCTGCAGCCACAGTGGTCTGCCGCGTGGTTGGAGTTCAGGGAGATCGGTACCCACCGGGAAGGCCTCTTCGTTTTTGAGGTGGACGGTGGGCGCTACACCAACGACGTTCCCGCGCAGTTGATGGACCAGCTATCGGAAGTCCGGCAATTGACGCGGGGTCCCGGCGGCAGCACGTGGTTCGAATGCAAAGCCGAGCTCAACCCTGCGAAACCGGGTCACTACGAAACGGAGTTTATTTACCGGGAACCCGGGTGGATGAATCGGCCCGAAGCCGGGGACTACTTGGTGGAAACCGAACGCATGGCCGACCGCACGGAGCTTCCCGTGTGGTTCCTGCACAAGATGGCCACGGCCAGCTAGCTGCGACCCCATACTCGGCTCGCGCAAACTTGCACTCGCTGCTGCCCCCAGGTCGCCGTGTGTTGCTTACTCGAGCGGGGTTCTGTCCCTCAATACCGGCCACCGAAGAGTCTCTTGCCGATCCGTGACAAGATGCCGGGTTCAAGGGACGGGTCGATGATTGTTGGTTCGACGGAGAAGTCGGTGCCGCGGTCAGTGACGGGGCGTCGCCGGTTTTTCCAATCCACGGATTTGAATTCCGGGTTGTAGATCGGGGGAGTCACGCCTTCTTCCCGGAAAATGTCCCACATCCAGGGAGGGATGTTGTCTACGGTTCGCGGGTAGGCGAGGAGTTGTTGGGCCCACGTGGACGCGTCCGCTGGCTCCGCTCCCGGGTGCCAGCTTCCATCACTCATTCGTCTGAGGTGCTCGTTGTCTGAGACATGGAGGATGCCTGGCTTGTGCGGAAAAATACGCGTTTCCGCTGTAGTCCAGGTACCGAGGCCCGGAGCATAGGCTGCGTTCCGATACTCGTCCAGCCATTCATCGTAGGCCCCATAGGTGAATTCGCTCTCCGGCTCGGTCATGCCCCGCGTTCGAGTTTGGCCGTTTACGACTGCATACCTAAATCCGATAGTGTTCGAGCCCCGATGTATCAGCAGGTAGTAGAGTTCGTCGACGCCGTGAGCAAAACCTGACTCACCGAATGCTTGTTCACGCAGCCTCTCAAGACCCGCGTTGACGTAGGAATTCCCTTGCAATCCTGAATCCGTCACTTCTGCAGTTACCCAGCTTTCTAAAGGTCATTGTTGCTATGCGTCGGGTCTCGCCTTCAGGAGCGGCTGCCGAAGAGTTTCTTGCCGATCCGTGACAAGACACCGGGCTCCAGGGCGGGATCGATGACTGTTGGTTCGACGGAGAAGTCAGTGCCGCGGTCAGTGACAGGCCGTCGCCGGTTCTTCCAGTCAACAGACTTGAATTCCGGGTTGTAGATCGGGGGAGCCACGCCCTCCGCGCGGAAGATGTCCCACATCCACGAAGGGATGTTGTCCACGGTTCGCGGGTAGGCGAGGAGTTGTTGGGCCCACGCGGTTGCGTTGGCCGGCTCACCGCCCGGGAACCAACTACCGTCGCTCATCCGTGGTAGTTGCTCTTCGTCGGAAAAACGAATGTACCCAGGCCGGTCGGGCAGTACATGCACCTCTGCTGAGGTCCAAGTTCCTCGTCCGGGACTATATGCGAGCCCCCTGACTTCCTTCAGCCATTTGTCTAAAGCGTCGCGCGAAAAGTCGTCCTCGAAGGTTCGTCCCTTGTAGATCACTTTGTCGCGGGAGAGTTTGTGCCCGTACCCAAATGACCCGGATGCCATGGTTACAAGGACGTGAACGACCTCATCCATGCCGTGTGCAAATCCCGTGGGATTAAAAGCTTCCTTGGCTAGTTTCTCCAAGCCAGCAAGCACGAAGGGGTCTTCATTTAGTTCGAGGGCACTCACTGTGTCAGCCTATCTGTCGGTTCGGAGAGATTATCAAATTCCCTTCGCACAGGAAGCTCGTCTCCGAACGTGTAGACCAAATCCAGCGAATCAGGTGTAGCGCGATCTCCAGATGCCAGGCTCATCTCCCACCCCAGATCTACAGGCTTGCCAGCTTTCAAGTCGCGCTTCACGCGACCAATGACATCCATTTCGGCCTTATGAAAGTTATTGGCCTCGTTGACCTCAATGGGTGTGCCTTTAATTCGGTTATGCCGCTCATGTTGGGGGAAACAGCCCGGCTTTCTTGCCAATGACTTCGGCGACGACGTTGCAGGCGTTTCACGCCCGCGTAGGTGTCGATCCTGGTCACCAAAAGGACTCGCATGCACCCGGGATGCCGACACGTGCAGAGTTCGTATGTGTCGGGTTTCGCCCCTCAGGAGCGGGTGCGGAAGAGCTTCTTGCCGATTCGTGACAGGACTCCGGATTCCAAGGACGGATCAATGACGGTGGGTTCGACGGAGAAAACGGTGCCGCGGTCAGTGACGGGGCGTCGCCTGTTGTCGTAGTCCACGGTCTTGAGTTCGGGGTTGTAGATCGGCGGGGTGACACCTTCCGCCCTGAATACGGTCCACATCCACTCAGGGATGTTGTCTACCGTCCTTGGGAATGCAATTAGCTCGGATCTCAGCGTGTCAGCGTCCGATGGATCATTCCATCCCGACGCAGAAAAGAGTCCATCCGTGAGTATCTCTTCGTCAAAGACTTCAAGACGACCAGGGGCGTCCGGATAGAGAAAGACTCTATAGCTCACCCATGTGCCGACGCCCGGGGAGTAGCAACGCGACCGGACTTCAAGCAGCCAGTCATCAATCGTTTCTGTGGAGAAACGGTTGGAGAAGTCCAAGAAACCCCATTGTGAGCCGCGCCGAACGTCTTCGCACCTCCGCGACATACTCTGCTGGATCACCGAGGTGCTCACGAGTTCCTGGGCCTTATCGCCAGGGCCGCCTTCCCTGAAAGCCTCAGACTGTAAACGCTATAAGCCTTCGGCAACAAAGGGGCTATCAACCACCACACTGCTTCTCACGTTGTCACTAATCCCTCGGAAGATTGTTGAATCTTTGCGTCTTTAGCGGACCGCCATCGAAGCGATGGTCAAGCGTCAATCGAGGTGGTAGACCCGGCGTTGGACTTGGAGTCACTCCCATTTCCCAGTCCAAATCTACCGTTTGCCAGCAGCTAGGCGCTGCTTCGCTTGTTTGAAGATGTCAGCTTCGATCTTTCCGAAACGGACCTGATAGATGGGATCGCCGACCCTGCGGCTATCCACATTTCGCATCCGCCAAGGATGCCGAAACGTGCAGAGTTTGTATGCGACGGGTTTCGCCCCTCAGGAGCGGCTGCCGAAGAGCTTCTTGCCGATCCGTGACAAGACACCGGATTCCAGGGACGGGTCGATGATTGTTGGTTCGACGGAGAAGTCGGTGCCGCGGTCAGTGACGGGGCGGCGCCGGTTCTTCCAGTCAACAGACTTGAATTCCGGGTTGTAGATCGGGGGAGTCACCCCCTCCGCGCGGAAGATGTTCCACATCCAGGAAGGGATATTGTCTGCAGTACGAGGATAGGCAAGAAGTTGCTGCGCCCAAGTCTGCGCTCCGGAAGGGTGGGCACCTGGGTACCAATTTCCATTTGGCATTCGGTCCAGAACTTCCTCGTCGGAAAAATCGACGTGGCTCTGCCCTTTGGCCAATACGTGTACCTGTGCTGTCGTCCATGTACCGTACCCGGGTACGTAGGCTGCGTTTCGGCATTCGTCGAGCCACGGGTCCAAGGAACTCTCCGCATATTCGGCGTTCTGTTCACGCCTGATCCGTTTCTGCCCCGCCTTCATGTGGCCTCGTCGATATGTAGACGTTGGCCGCTTAATGACGATGTCGACCACCTCGTCAATTCCTGAAGCGAAGCCGGATGGTCCGAACGCCTCTTGGTGGAGCGCCCTCAGGCCTTCGATGATAATGGGCCGGGATTCGAGATCATAAGTCGTCAATTTTGTAAGCCTTCCCTCCTGGCCAGGTTGTTGAAGACAAACTTTTGCCAGTCGTCATCTCCAAACGTGTGCTGGAGGCGAACATCGCTTGGTAGACCTGCGCTTTTTCCCGGTGATAGGTCCATAATCCATTGGAGGTCGACTGGGTCGCCGGTACGCAAGTCCGACTTCACTCTATCAATGACATCCATTTCGGCTTTGTGAAAGTTGTTGTTCTCGTCGATTTCGTTGGGTGTGCCCTTGCCCCGGTTTTGCCACTCGTGGTGGGGGAAGAGGCCCGCCTTTTCTCCGATGAAGCCGAGGGCTGAGGGGCTCGCGTGGCCGCCGTCGTAGCCTGGGCCGCCCAGCCGCCCGGCCTTGAGTTGCTGGTAGCCGTTGCGGTTGGAGTTTCCGGCGAGGGTGGAGACGATGTGGCCCTTTGCCGATGCAAGATGGGCCTTTTGATCCATGACGAGTGTGAAGGTGTTTTGTAAGCCGCCGTCTACTTCAGCAACAACGTTGTAGGTCGCCGTCGGCAGGGGTTTCATCAGTTCCGGTGACGATGCGCGTATCACGCACGCGTAGGAGTCGATCCTGGTCACTTTCCTGCACTAACTCTTACTCCAAGTGGACTCGCATCCGCCCAGGATGCCGACAAGTGCAGAGCTTGTACGTGTCGGGTTTAGCCCCTCAGGAGCGGCTGCCGAAGAGTTTCTTGCCGATCCTTGACAAGACACCGGGTTCCAAAGTCGGGTCGATGACTGTTGCTTCGACGGAGAAGTCCGTGCCGCGGTCAGTGACAGGGCGGCGCCGGTTCTTCCAGTCTACGGACTTGAATTCCGGGTTGTAGATCGGCGGCGTCACGCCTTCTGCCCTGAATATGTCCCACATCCACGCCGGGATGTTGTCCACGGTTCGCGGGTAGGCGAGGAGTTGTTGGGCCCAAGTGGCGGCATCTGCCGGTTCACCACCCGGATACCAGCGTCCGTTGGTCATCCTCTCAAGATGTTCCTCATCGAAGATGTGCAGTCGTCCGGGTTGACTCGGGAACACATGAACTTCTGCTGTTGTCCAAGTTCCAATACCGGGAAAGTAGGCCCTCGTTCGACACTCGTCCAGCCAATCGTCGAGTGCTGGAGTCGAAAAATCCTCGTCGAAGCTGTTGTTTTTGTACGTCGTCTTACCTTCAGTAACCACATGACCGTAACCAAACGTGTGTGTCCGGTAATGAACCAAAACGTGGACTACCTCATCCGTCCCGAGGGCAAAACCTGAGGAACCGTAAGCTTCATCTGCCAAGCGCTCAAGGCCCGCAACGACAAACGGATCAGAATTAATTCTCAAAGAATCCACCACTTTAGCCTACTTCCGGCTCAGATTGGTTGTTGAATCTACCGGAGATGGATCGTTGTCCGGCGAAGGTGTATTGCAACCGTGTGCGTCCTGGTACGCCCCTCCTAGGGCCCGGTTCGAGTTTCAGTTCCCATGTGAGGTCCACTGGCTCGCCGGACAGCAGTTGGCGTTTCACTTCGGTGATGACCTTCATCTCGGCCTTATGGAAGTTGTTGCTCTCGTTGACCTCATTGGGTGTGCCTTTGCCGCGGTTCTGCCACTCATGCTGGGGGAACAGCCCGGCTTTCTCGCCGATGAAGCCGAGGGCCGAGGGGCTGGCGTGGCCGCCGTCGTAGCCTTGGCCGCCCAACCGCCCGGCCTTGAGTTGCTGGTAGCCGTTGCGGTTGGAGTTTCCGGCGAGCGTGGAGACGATGTGGCCCTTTGCCGATGCAAGATGGGCGTTTTGATCCATGACGAGTGTGAAGGTGTTTTGTAAGCCGCCGTCGACTTCGGCAACAACGTTGTAGGTCACGTTGGGCAAGGGCTTCATCAGTTCCGGTGACCACGCGCGTTTCACGCCCGCGTAGGTGTCCACCCTGGTCACTTTGCCTGTTTCGTCGGTGTAGTACTTCTCGATGGTTGCGGCGTTGACTTCGCCGGTGTTGTCCTTCATCAAACGCCGGTTTTCAATGACGTACTCGGTGTTCGGCTTGAGGTTGGTGCGAGCAGCGAAGTTTTCCTTGCGGTGGATGGGAAATTCGATATCGCCGTGCCGCAAGGTCACGGTGTCGGTGATGTGCTCTGGTTTGGGGAACTTCGTCTCCATGGTGGAGGTGAATGTACTTGCGGGTGCGTGGCTCCCGGATGTCCTTGGCGGGGTGAACGCGGGCTGGTTGTTCTCCTTGATTGAACCCGCGATGCTATCCAGCTTGTCGGCCATTGCGGTGTGGCCTCCGGTGCGCATCAGGACGCCGTCGGGATTGGCAATCACGGCTCGGGAGAAGGCCTCGTCCATTCTCCGGAAACCGTGGGCAGCGCCAGAAAGGCTGTTGGCGGCCGTGTTCTTCACCCCGGAGACCAATCCGTCCTGCGCCTTGGTGACAAGGTTCCAGCTACCCACGCTGGCCTTGGTAAGCGCTCCCTGGACCTTCGCCGTGGTGTTGGGGGCCAGGATGTCGGAGACTTTCAGAGCCAGGGAGCCGGGCTTGTCAAGGAATTGGCCGGTCTTGAGGAGCACACTGGACGTGGCACTCAGCCTGGCAGAAAAGGCCGCCAAGCGTGCACTGTCCATCGTTGCGATGCTCAGGTGCTCGGCGGCGAGCCCTGCCTTGCTGGCCAAAGTTCCGCCCTTCACCGCTGCGCCGGCCCCGACGCCGATAACCGTGCTGCCGATGTTGAAAGTGGCACCGCCGATGGCCCAACCGACGTTGGTTTCACCATCCTTGAGATGGATGAACGCGGAAGGAAGGGAACCAAAAAGGTCTTGTGCTTCCCGGATCTTTTGACCCTCGCGCTTCTGGTATTCCTTATCGTCCAAGTGCCAGAGCGAGGCGATCAGGGTCCCCGCTGCGCCAGCCATGGCATTGATGCCGCCATAGGTAGCATCACGTTTGTCTTCGTTGGTCCATGGATTGAACGACCAGATGCCGTCGACCAGTTCGACTGCGCCTGCACCGATGCCCTGCATCAATCCCAGGACATCGTGAGGCCGGTACACAACGGTTTTATTTCCCCAGGGACGTTGCTCGTCATGCTGGATTCCAAAAAACGAACCTGCGTCGTAGAGGATTTCATCCACCACGCTTCCGGACCGAAGGTCGGACTCCTCGGGGAGGTCCACCCGGTGAACCTGTCCGCCCGAGACTTCAGCCAAGGACGCTGCGCAAGTGTTCTGGGCGGCGAAGTACTCAGAGCGGATGGCCTCAACGTCGGAAGACAACCGATTTCGTCGCGCCGTGAGGTCTGAGTCACCAGTCCAGTGTCGCTGCTCGTGAGTGGTGATTTGCTGACCACCCTGGGTGATGGTCGTTTTTTCAACCGACGTTGGGAACGCGTCGATGTCGGCGTCCAGAGCGTGTACGGCCCGGCCGTAGGCCTCCAAACGCAGCTTCAAATCCCTGCAGACACCGGAGAAGGTCTCGAGTGCTGCGGCTGTGGAGCTCGCCGTGCTTTGTACCCGCTGCGCGGTCGGCATCAGGTGGTCAAAAGCGGACAGCACAGTGGCGGATTCGTCGGCGGTGTAGTGGGCCGAGAGGCCCCGCCACGCTCCCGTGGTGTTGGTGAAACTGACAAGGTAGTCCTCTGCGTGCTGGCGCAGTGACTTGGACTCGGTGTCGAGAGTATCAACATCCGGGAGACGAAAGCCTCCGGAAGGATCCAGCCCGGACGAGCCCGTCTGGACGCACACTTCAGGGGTTAGAGCCATCTGTCCTATTCCTTCAAGGCTTGCGCCGGACCGCCGTGCACGGGAGCGGGTGCGGTGGTCTCGGCCAAGGCGGCGTTGCGTTGTGCAGCGCTGGCCATGGAGAAGTCGCCTTGCTGGTAGAAGGCCAGGGCCTTGGCGGTGGACGTGAGGATGGTCTCGGAGCGGGCCGCCACTTCTCCGGCGGACGGTGTGAGCCCGAGGACCACCACGTCGTTGAGTGCATTGAGGACCACAGCGGCGTCACCAGGGATCGACGCAGCGGCCTGCTCGAGTGCTTTGCCCATCCCCTCCAGGGAGGGTTGTGAAGCTTCGACGTGGGAGGCGGCGGCCTTCAGTGTTGAGGCGGCGCCGGCCATGTCGATGTTCCAGACAGCCATCAGAAATCCGGTGGATCAGCCGATGCCTTGCACGGCGTTCCGTGCGGCGGTCGCAGCGGTGGTGGCGGTCTCGTCGGTTTGGGCGAGGGTGGAGCGGACCAGTGCGACGATGGACCGGACTTCGGAGGCGGCGGAGGTCCAGCGGGCTTCGACTGCCTGGTATTCGGCGTCGACGCCGTCGGCGCGGAAGTCGGCCATGGCGTGGTTGACATCCTGCTGCCGGGCGGTGATGAGGTTCTCCAACTGCGCAGCCAGGGCTTGGATGTCGGATTGGACCTGGGCGGAGACGTTCGTGTCGTAGGCAATGCGGCTCATGATGGGTTAGGCCCTTCCCTGGAAGCGTGCGGCGTCGAAGTTCGCGGACCCCTCTGAGCGGCGGGCCGTGTCGGAGGCGGCGATGTCGCCTTGGGTGAAGGCGGTGTCCATCCCGGACTGGCCCTGCACGATCGCGCCCAGTGCGGTGTTCAACTCCGAGGCGACCAGGTCGGAGCGGTTCTTGAAGGAGTCGAACGCGGCCTTGCCTGCGCCGCTGAACTTTCCTTCCAGCGGGGTCACGGCGTCCACGAAGCGGCGCACCAACGCACCGAGGTCCTGATGCGAAGCATCCGTTTGCTTACCCAGGGTGGCGAGCGTCTGCGCACCCATATCGAAAATAGCCATGAGGTCCCCCAATTGAAGACAGTTCTGTTCCGCTGAACCAGCGGACGACCTTAACCAGCATGGTGACAAGCGTTGGTTATGTCCAGTCGATGAAGTAAACATGATCCATAAACATGATGACTTAATAGTCATACGGCTGGATTTCCACAGGGCGGGTTGCCATGACTTGCGCTGGCGGATCAATGGCGGGATAGGTTTAAGGGCTGTGGCACCGCAGCTGAGCGGTAGCCACGACGATGCCCGAATGGGGGAGTGTACTTGGCTGAAGACTACGATTCCCGTCTGCTGGAGTCCGCACGCGTGCGTAAGCACAGGCTCGATGATGCGCTGTTGTTCGGGCAGAATCCGCAGGAACGCACCTACAAGTCCGCTACCGCCAGGCTGATGCAGTCGCTCCTGATTGCCGCGCTGGTCGCGGCCGTTTGCGTCGGCTTCAGCTTCGTCCAGCACCTCCTCAGCGAGCAAGCAGCCAAGCAGCCCCCGGCGTCCTCAGCTACAGCCGTGACCATGACCGAAGGAACCGTATGAGCACCGCCCTCAGCAGGGTGACGGTGATGGCCGCGCACCGTCACCTGGACCTGCGACTTCCGTCGGATGAACCCATTGCAACCCTGCTGCCGCAGATCATCACCATGATGGCGGACCCCGGTGACGGCGAAAGCCAGCATTCGCCCGGAAGCCTGCAGGTGGTGACCACGTCCGTCCTCACTACCAGCCTCGGCTCCACGTTGGAAAGCTCCGGCTCTCTTCGCGAGGCTGGAATCCAGGACGGCTCGGTGCTCTACCTTCGCGATGAGCGTGACGTGCCGGCCGCCCCCGACGTGTACGACGTTCCTTCGTTTGCCGCGGAATCGCTGGAACGCATGCAGGCGTTGTGGAAGGGGCGGCTGAGGACCGTCGGCTTGTCGGCGGTCTCCGCCCTGCTCTTGGCGGCGGCGGCCAGTTCGTTTGTACTGCTGCTTCGTTCCATCGGAAATAGCACGGCAGCACTGACCGGCATCGCCATTGCCGCCGCACTCATGGTGGCCGGCGCTGTGCTTGGGCGGACACGCTCCACCCCGGGAGGCCTGTCCCTGCTGACGGCCGGTTTGGCCACCGCAGCCGCCACGAGCTCAATCGTGGTTCCGTTCGCGACCGGTTCGCTGCTCTTCGCAGCGGCCTTGGTGCTTGCCATGGCAACAGGGGCGTTGGCGACAGGAAAATATACTCCGCTCCTCTCCAGCGCGGGATTGCTCCTTGGCCTGGGTGGCTTGTGGGCCGTCCTGGGCCTCGTGACGCGGGACCAACCCCTTTCCGCAGGGATCGTGGGGATCCTGGCAATCTTCGCGCTGGGCATTGCGCCCCGGCTGGCAACAGTGCTCACGGGACTCGGGGCCCTGGACGACGACCAGCGCCAAGGCAAGCGAATCACCCGGAACACCACCCTCGATGCCATCCACGCTGCCCACGCCACGCTGACCGGCTGGACGCTGACGGCGGCGGTGGTCGCAGGAACTGCCGCACTGGTTGTGGCGACGGCGCGGGACAGGTCCGTGTGGGCCGTCCTCCTCTCGGTGTCGCTGCTCGGGGCTTTGACGCTCCGCGGCCTGGCGCTCCCGCTGTTTGCCCAGCGTGCCGGTGTTTACCTCGCGGCCGCAGGAGGTTGCTGGGGCACCACGTATGTTCTGGCTGTGGCTGCCAAACAACCCTTCGTGCTGGCCGCTGCGGCGGCGGTGGCCCTCCTCGTGTTGCTTGCCTCGATGCTCACGGTCCGCGAACAGACTGCCGCCAGCCTTCGCGTCGTGGCGTCGCGTCTTGAACTGATCTGCATCCTCGCCGCCGTGCCGCTGGTCCTGGGTCTCTCAGGCGCCTACACACAGTTGGGACATACCTTTGGCTGAACAACCACGCACCGGCTTCCCGTTCCAGGAACCGGGCGGCAAAAGAACACGCACGACGACGGCGGGCGGCTTTCCGGGTATGGCCGGCTCTCCTGCGAGCCGGCTCGCGGTAGACGACGCACCCGGCCCCTCAACAGCCGCCCCGGCTTCGCCGCCGCAAGCGCCCGTGACGACAGCAGCCCCATCATTGCCGCCGCTCACAGCGTCCGGTTCGCTGCCGCCGTCGGGCGTTGCTCCTTCCGAGCCAGCCACCATGGCGAAGGCATCCAGGAAAGGCGGCGATACCTGGTGGGAACGCGTTCGTTTCGAGGTCACCGATGCCGTGACCTCCGGATCATTGTCCGAACGGTTGATCCGGGCCAGTTCGGCCGTGGAAGCTCCCATCACCACCGGGCGCCGGGTGGTGGTCCTGGGAACGGCCGGGGGAGCCGCCACATCCACCGTGACGGCGTTGCTCGCAAAGCTCCTGGGAAGCATTCGCCAGGAACCGGTCATGGCCGTGGATGCCACAGACCTCCACGGCCGTCTCTTGAAATACCTCGGTGTGGAGGAAACGGCCCTGCTGTCTGACTTGATGCGGCAATACACGGCCCAACCCGTCAGGACATTGCCGGATGCCGTTGCTGCCGCCGGCACTAGTGGAAACAGGGTTTTCGCGGTGGGACGCGGCGACGTGCCAGCCGCAGCGGATGCGCCGATTGGCCTGCAGGAATGGACCGACGTCTCGGCCACGCTCTCGCGATTCATGGCCGTCACGATCGTCGACGGCGGTGCCTCACCTTTCTCACGGCACGCCGCGGCCCTGCTGGACAGCGCGCACGCAGCGGTCCTTGTTTCGCCGGTGGGCGCGGACCCGGCCAAGCTGCAGGAGATGAGGGAAGACCTGATGGGCTCCTATCCCGACGTGCAACAGGTGCACGTCACCGTGCACTCGCGGCAAGGCCACGGTGGTGCGCTCGCCGACGGCGTGCTGCCCTTTGACCGGCACCTCGCCTCAGCAGGAACCCTGCAGCTTGGCAAACTCGGAGCGCGGACCAGGATCGCAGCCACCGAACTCGCCGGCAAGGCACTCATGGCCGCGAACGGGGCGTGACCCCATGACCACCCGCCTGGTTCACCGCCCTGCCCGCACCACGCTCCCGGAACAGCCGCCCGAAGCCGCGGTCATTGATGCACCTCCCCAGCTGGCCAGCGGTGCCGGAGGAATGAACCTGCTGGCCCTGGTGCCCATGCTCGGCGCGGCTACCTCAGTGACAGTGATGATGTTGTTCCGTGGTTCGTCCTTGGCCGGGATCGGTGCGCTCATGATGGTTGCCACTGTGCTGGCTTCCGTGGTCCTCATGTTCTCGCAGCGCGGCAAGGCCACCCGGCAACGGGCCTCCAAGCGCAGGCTGTACATGGACTACCTTCGACGCCGCCGCAGCGACTTCGAGGCAGATGAACAAGCTGCCCGGACCAAGGCAAACGCGGCCCACCCACGGGCCGACGTGCTTGTCCAGGCCGTGGTGAACCACCCGCACCGGCTGTGGGAACGGCGACGGACAAGTCCGGATTTCCTCGTGACCCGCTTTGGAACGGGCAGCGTGCCCCGCCGCAGGATCACCGTCCAGGACAGCGGAGACGCCGTCGAACGGCCCGATGCCTTCATGCTGTCCGAAGCTGAGCAGCTCCGCGGGCGGTTCGCGGCCAATCCGGACATGCCCCTCACCTTGCCACTGGCCGCGGCCTCTGAAATATCGATCGTGGGGGACAGGGCAACGGCCCTCGACATCTGCCGCAGCCTGCTGTGCCACCTCGCGTCAGCGCAATCACCGGAGGACGTTGAGCTGGCCATCCTGGCCGGGAACCACGAGGCCGAGGATTGGGAGTGGGCCAAGTGGCTGCCCCATCTGCAGGACCGCGGATCGCTGCGCCGGGCGTCCACTCCAGCAGAATTGGCCCTTCTCCTGGAAGGTCCCTTGGCCGCCCGCTTGGCCGTCATGAACAGCGCAGCACGCAATTTCCAACAGGTGGCTCCCGACGCCCTTCCCCGCTTGATCGTTATCTCGGATCGTCCGGGGCACAACGCCGCCTCCCTTCCCGGAATGCCGTCGGACATGCCTGCGGCGAGGCTGGCCGTCACCCGGATCCATCTGTTGGCCGAACAACAGCAGGAGCCGGAACGGGTGGATCTGCGGCTCCGGGCCGCTCCGGACGAGGTCACCCTTGAATGGACGGCTACGGGCCAAACCATCCGTGGCACAGCGGACAAAGTCCCGGCGGTGGTGGCCGACTCCGTGGCCCGGGCGCTCGCTCCGCTCCGGCTGTCCGAACTGTCCCACGAATTCGGGGAGCACAGGTCTTCGCGGAGCTACGCCGAAGCCCTGGGCTTGGCCGATTACACCGTTGAGGAGATGCTGAACCTGTGGAAGACACCTCGGGGTGCTGACTTCCTCCGAGTGGCCATCGGCGAGGACGAGGACGGCACGCCCGTCCACCTCGACCTGAAGGAACCGGCCCGGCAGGGCATGGGACCACATGGATTGTGCGTGGGTGCCACGGGCTCGGGAAAGTCGGAGCTGCTGCGAACCATAGTGCTCTCCCTCGTCGCGACGCATCCGCCGGAAGACCTGACCATGGTCCTGGTGGACTACAAAGGCGGAGCTACTTTTGCGCCTTTCGAGCAGGCGCCGCATGTCTCCGGGCTGGTGACCAACCTGGTCAGCGACGCGGGCCTCATCGACAGGATCTACTCCAGCCTGGCCGGAGAAGTGAAGCGGCGGCAGGAGCTGCTGAAGAACGGCGGCGACTTCGCACACATCAACGATTACCGCGAGGCCCGGAAACGGCGTCCGGAAGACCCCGCGCTCGCGGAGCCCATGCCCTACCTGTTCGTGTGCATCGACGAGTTTGGCGAACTCCTCACCGCCCGAGCCGACTTCATCGACCTCTTGCTGTCCATCGGCAGGATTGGGCGGTCCATCGGAATCCACCTGCTCCTGGCGTCGCAGAAAGTGGAACAGGGCATGCTGCGGGGTCTGGACACCTACCTCGCCTACCGGATCGCCCTGCACACCAACTCGGAGATGGAAAGCCGAACCATCATCGACGTCCCGGACGCCTACCACCTTCCCAGCACCCCCGGCCATGGCATCCTCAAGGTGGATACCTCGGTGTTCAAACGGTTCCGCGCAGCTTACGTTTCCGGTCCCTTGCCTTCGGGTGACGACGACGCCGGCAGCTTGGTTCCCGAGGCCGTCCCCGTCCGTACCTTTCGCTTGTCGGGTGACTCAACCCCGGTACTTTCCGTGCCGGCGGAGGCTACCCCCGTGCCATCGTCGCCTGGCCACTCCGAGCCCCGTGACGCCGACAGCGCAACCATCCTTTCCGCCGTCGTGGGTTTCGCGGCCGGGCAGCCGCGCCTGACCCAGCCTGTATGGCTGCCGCCGTTGCCCTTTGCTGTCTCCTTCTCCGAAACCGGTGCTTCCTTGGACCTCACGTCCACGGGACCACGGCTGGCCCAGCCCCGGTACCTGAGCCCCGCCGTTGGGATCCTGGACGACCCCGCCCGCCAGTGGCAGGGGCCGTGGCACTTGGACCTGGCCGGCCGCGGCGGCAACCTGGCCGTCCTCGGCGCCCTGCAAAGCGGGAAGTCGACGGCGCTGCGTACCATCGCGGCGTCGTTGGCGCTGAGCCACAGCGTGGCTGAGGTCAACCTTTACGCGGTGGACTTGCTCGGTAACTCCCTGGCGGGGCTGGCGGAGTTGCCGCACTGCAGCGGTGTTGCAGGCAGAGGGAACCGGGAACTGCTGCGGCGGACCGTGGAAGAAGTCCAAAGCCTGCTCAACGCCCGGCAAACGGTTTTCGACCGGTACAAACTCGACTCGCTCCACGCCATGCGGACCATGCGGAACAGGGGAGCATTGCCGGAACTGAGCTGCACCGACGCTTTCCTCTTCATCGACGGGTTCGGCAGCCTGGGTTCGGAGTTTCCCGAGCTTGAAGAAGCCGTGGACGACGTCATGATGCGCGGCAGCACCTTGGGCGTCCACGTGGTTGTCAGCGCCCGGAACTGGTCCGACATCAAGATGAACCGGCAGTCGCTGCTCGGAAACAGGATTGAACTGCACCTGACCGATCCGGCCGACTCGATGGACCGCCGGCTTGCGGGCAGTATCGGTGCGGATCGCCCCGGCCGGGCACTGACCAGGGAAAAGAAGATCGGCCACTTCGCACTGCCGTCGTTGGAGACCGAACCTGACCGCGACAATGCCGGGCAGGAACTGGCTGCCCTCGCTGGCACGCTTCGGAAGTACGCCTCCACGAGCGCTGCGCCTGTGCGGGTCCTGCCCCGCCTGGTGGGTCTGCCCGGGAACCACGACGCTGCGCCAGGCACCATCGCGCTGGGGCTCAGGGAGCACGACGGCGGTACGGAAAACCTTGAGCTGTTCGGCACGGACAGGGGAGCCATTGTGGTGGGTGATCCGGAGACCGGCCGCACCAACCTCCTGCGGAGTGCCGCAGCCCAATTAATGGCCACCCACGAGCCCAGTGACTTGGTGTTTGCCGTCTTCGACCCGCGCCAGCAGTTGCAGGGGTTCATCCCGGACGACTACCTGGGCGAATACGCGGCCAACAGCCACCGGGCCTCCGAACTGGCCGTGTACCTCTCGGACCAGGCAAAGGAACGGTTGGGCGACGGCTCCAAGGAACCCCTGCGCAAACCCAGGATCGTGCTGCTGGTGGACGACTACGACATCCTCGTAGCCACCGGCAACCAACCGCTCCACGCGTTGGCCAGCTACTTGCCGTCCGGAGCTGATATTGGTTACCACGCCATGGTCACCACCAGGACCAGCGGGAGCAGCCTGCTGATCCATGACACCTTCATCGCCGGAACCAGGGCGTCCGGTGCTCCCGTGATCATGTTCTCCGGGGACCGCAGCGAAGGCGCGGTGGCCAGCGGCATCCGGCCCGTGCCCCTGCCAACCGGCCGGGCAAGGGTTGTCCGGACTGGTCGCCCACCAACCACCATCCAGTCCTTCCACCACAACGAGGCGCAAACCCATGAGCTATGACTTCCACCTGATCTGCGAAGAAGATCCGCGGAAAGAGCGCTTCGCTTATGCCGCGGGGGAGTTCGAGAACAAGTTCACCTATGAGAAAGCCAAGGATTCCCAAGACTTGATCCTGAGCCTCGCTGGAGAAGCCTTGGGCCTCATCACCGAGCCCATCCCGGTTCCGCAGAGCGAGCTCCGTCGGCTCTTCGGCGACGACGTAGCCACGCAGTTGGGTGGGCAGGGCTGGGTTTCCGACGTCAATATTCCACTTGACAAGGAAGATGCCGAGTCGGTCCGGGCCTTTCTGATGATCGCCGTGATCGGCACCAAGGGCGTGCTGATCGATCCCCAATCCCAGCAGGTGATCAACGCGGACTGGGGATCGTGAAACCGGCGCCGCTGCTTACAGTCGCAGTACACGGCCCACGGCCTTCAGTGGGGACCGGGCTGCGGAGGCAATTGGCCGAAGCCGTGGCCAACGCCCCGGAACGCTATGCCCTGGCTCTTCAGACATCTTCCGAGGCGTGCCTGAGCTATTCGCTGGTGTCTTTCCTTAGAGCGAGCGCAATCCTGTGGCTGGTGGAAGGGCCTCACGGAAAAATCAGGAATGGGCTGCTGGACCCCGTCGCCGGCTGGGACCAGGCTCCAGCGGCGAGTACCGCCGCCGTGCTTTTCGGCAGTGTGCTCCACGCCGAAGGAGGCGACCTTCCCGTGGGCGCCTTTACGACGCGGATGCTTGGGGCGTGCTCCCTGAGTCCGGAGTACATGGGACTCACGGAGCCACTGCACCAAGCGTGGGACATGGATGCCTTGACCGCTGAGCTGAAGAGGCAGGCACCGAAAGGGGTCGCCTTGGTGTCCGGCGACGGGTTTTCCGGCACCGTGAGCGCGTACCGCACTGAGGCCGGCGTGGTGGAAAACTTCGATGTCCTGCTGCCTGCCGGGCTACCGGAAGCAGATTCGGCACCGGCATTGGCAGACGCGGCCGTGGAAGCGAACGCCCAGGAAATCGGCATCGACGGTCATTACGGGCTGGTGGACGGGTTTGTACGAGTCGGGGGAGAACGGTTCAGGGAACCCCGGCTCAGGGTATTGGGTCCCTCACTGCACCGTGGCTTACCGGAAAAGCTGGACGCGGACGTCGAGCTGCGCGGCCGGGCCCCGTTCCAGCACTTGGTTGCTGCCTTCCCTGGAGCCGTTGCTCAGACGTAGCCATCCACGATTGCCGCTGCGATCTCCTTGTAGGCCCGCCGGGTTCCCGCAGCGATCTTATCCAGGGAGATGCGGTCGCCATCGGCTACCCCGCGATCGTGCGGCACCGTGATGAGCTGCCGGCAGAACCCCGCGAGGTGTTCCTCAATGGCGCGCTTGTTGACGCGGCTGGAAACCTGGTCCTTGTCCGTCACGACGACGATTGCGTTGCGGGCCAGGTTTTCATAGCCGTGGTCCGCAAGCCACTGCAAGGTGTTCCGTGCCCGCTTGGCGCCGCTCACGGCGTACCCGGAAGCTATGACCAGGTTGGTTGCCTCGGGCAGGACGCCTGCCATGGCCGGGTGTGAGACGCCGGTGCCACAGTCGGTGAGCGTCACCGAGTAATACTGCGAAACGAGCTGCTTGATCCGGAGGTATTCCCCAGCAGTCAGCGCATCCGACAAGGCCGGGTCCTGCTCGCCGGCCACCAGGTGGAGCCTGTTGGCGTGGTGCATGTAGTCGGTGAGCATGGTCAGGGAGTTGATGTGGTCGATGTCGCGGACAATATCCGTGATGGTGCGCGGTTTGACCTTCTGGTAAAGCATCTCCCCGAGTGCGCGTTCTGCCAGATCGCCGCTGTCAGGATTCGCATCAATGGCGCAGGGATGGTCTCCCCGGTACTCGGCCAGGATCATGCCGACGCCTACGGTGGTGGAGGTCTTTCCGATGCCGCCCTTCAAACTCAGGATCGCTGTGTTGAAGCTCCCTGACAGCGGGCGGGCAATCCGGCGTTCCAGTTCGGCCTCGTCCTGGTCCTTCGCGCTGGGGCCAAGGTTCACGAAGCCGCCCGTTGCCGAGTACAGGACGCTGCGGAACCCGGTGCTGGGACGCGGCTTGTCAGGCCGCACGAACTGGGTCTCCAAGTGGGCCGAAGGGGTTGCCACGGGGACGGACGGCGCCTGGATGGTCTTTTCGGCGACGGGGAAACTTCCCAGAGCCTCCGCCCTGCCATCCGGGTGGACGTGAAAGCGGCCTTCCTGTCCCTTGACGTGGTCGATGGCCTCAGCGAGGACCGGAGCGCCGGACGCCTGGGCATAGCCCGCAAGGACGGTGATGGCCGCCGAATACGGATCCGTTCCCTCGGTGGTTGAAATGGATTCTCCACCGACTGTTACCCGGCCGTCGGCGAACACTTCAACGCGTGTGGCCCCCAATTCCATCGCTGCACCCTTCGATATTCCATACGGCGCCAAGGCGACGCCCCAACCAGAGATCCTAGCGGGGCCGGCGGACATGGGTCTTGTCACATGGCTTTCATTCACTGGCCTACTTCCCGCCACCCAAGGATGCATGGAGGTTGGCCACGCGGTTCGCCTCGTCGAAATCGATGGTGACTTTGCCGTCGTCGAACGTCAGTTCAACGACGCCCGGCTGGACGTCCGTAACCGGCCTCCCCAACCGAAACCTGGCGTAACTCTCGACGGCGCGCCGATGGTTTTCGATCATCAAGCCGGAGATGCCCTCCATCAGGCGCATCTGGAACGTCAAGGCAGACGCGGGACCCAACTGCAGGCTGCCATGGTTGTAGGTGACTATGGCCATGGAACCGCGGCCGATGTCCGCCGTGAAATGGTTCGGCCTGCCGGTAATCAGAAGTGCGGCGGCAGCGATCTTGAACGCAACCAGCGTGGCCCCGCCCTTCGCTCCGTTGTGGCGGACCTCGTCATCGGCATACGCCGGCACGATCGCAGTGAACGGGACTTCGCCCGTGGTCAGCTCCGGAATCCCGTGGTGCTTGCCGAAATCGAGGATCTGGTCCAAGACGGCCTGCTGGGCGGGTGATGCCTCAACGTGCGGATTGGCCCAAGCCCAGAGGAAGCTTTGCGGTCCGGGAGCCGCGGTTCCCAGGAAGGCGGTGTCCGAATGCTTGGAGCTGTGCCCCGCGAAATGGAACTCGAGGCTTGCGAATTGGTCCGCAGTATCCCAGCGCTGGTACTCCCACTCCTCGAAGCGGTTGTCCTGCATCTGGTGGGTTTCGAGGAACAGGACGGCGGCGTCATCGACGACGTTTTGGAAGCTGGGCACAGTCATGCGGCCACCCTAGGCATGGCTTCCGGCGGGCAGGCAAATTGCGGTTGGCGGAACTGTGGATAACCTCGTTGCGTGCCGTCAGTGCCGGTCTGCAGTGCGCGCGATGAGGGCCTGAAGGTCTTCGGCAACCTTGTCCTGGCGGGCGCTGCGCGTCAGAACGCCTGAACGGTGCTTGGGCTTCGAGACCTGTCGCGGTTGGGAAGTCCGCGGCTGCGTGTTGCGGCGGAACGCGGCGTCGCGTGCCGTCCTCGGTTCACGCAGGGGCGCGTCGACGGTGACGGAGCTCTGCAGGGGATCGTGGAAGAGAGGGAGATTCATGGGTCCATTCCGGAAAGTGCGGGCCGCACGGGTGCAGCCTTGGAACGCTTAAAGGGATATGAACTCTGATCCTTGCATAACTGAAAACCCGGTGATATGGACGGATGCATATCGGACTGGCATTTGCTTGTGCACTTGTCCACGGGTTTTGGGGGCCTGGTCGGCACTTCAAGCTGTGCCGCTGGAGAATCCATGTCAGGCCAAATCCCTCGCAGCCTTGCGGCTGCTGTGAGGGAGAGCGTTCTCCGGACGTCTACCAGATATGCGGGCGTGCATCCAAGAGCGGTGTGAACAATTCAACTTCGGCTGCAGGAATCCTGCAGCTAACCGCTGCTTCCCGCCACTGGGTGACGGACCGGAGAATGGCCGACAGAATGGCATCCCGTTTGTCGGCACTGACGAAGTATTCCGAAACGCCCATCAATGCCCGCAGCCCGGACTCCCGTTTCGTAGCGCCATCGATTGAAGTGGCGTGTTCGGAATTGACGTCCGGATTGGGGTTGACATCGAAGGCCGGGGACAGGCGCCACCCATTGCTTCCTCGGATTAAGCCGTGGTTTTTAAGGTGATCATCTGTGTTGTTGACGGCGTAATTGAAAGCTATTCGCCGGAATAGTTCTTCGCGATCCTCGGAAGGAGCTTCCGAATGTTCGTCGATGACATCCAGAAGATCAAGATAGTCTCCGTGTGTGCCGTCTTCCTGCTGAAGCATGGTCATGGCCGATACGTAGTTGATCCGCTGACTCTTGAGCCTGTCAAAGCGATCCAGCACAAGAACCGGGTCGTTTGTGCCCACATGGTGAAGGCTAAAGGCAGGAGTCTTGATCCCCGCGTCACGGGCCAACTTGAGGGTCGCCGCTTCCCATGCGATGACTTTCCATTGATCTCCTTGATGCGCGAACTTGGCTATGGCAAGCTCGGAGCCGTCCTGGACTGATGCTTTTGGCCTCGCGCCTCCAAGGCTCGCCGTTCCGGCGTCCAGTAGCTTCTTTAGTGCAGCGAGGTTCCCGGTGTCCAACTCGGCTTCATGAGCGGCTGCCCGGAGTTCCGGGAGTTGGACGAGCTTGGGCACGTCGGTGCCATCGCTCAGATGCGGACCGTCCACGAGGCGGAACCGAAGAGCTCCTTGTCGCGTGACATCCGATACCCCTAGCAGGAAGTCCCGGTCGGTTAGCGTACCCGGATTTTTTCCAAGGCTCCTGGCTTCAGTTTGGACTCTCTTGGTGACTATGTGCCGGCCCCAACGATCAGGCGAGGCGTCGGCGAACGCTCCGGGCAGACCCTTGACCGTGTGGCTTCCACGGGTGACAGGGAGCGCCGGATCGATGGCGTACGACTCAGCATTGGCCAGAAAGGTGGGTGAGTACGTGAAGCTCGTAGTGGTGACACCCCGCCGAGCAACTATGTAGGCCCTGCCGACGTTGATTGGGCCAGTGGCCAGCTCAAGGTCTACCTCGACGGGATTCGTCATCGCCGTACGCGCTCAGGGAGTATCTGGTCGGCGCGGGCACGGCCAAAATCGGTTTCGTAGGGATCCAGGGCCTTATTAAGTTGCTCGCTTAGGCCGAGTACTCTGGCTACGTCGAGAAAGGCTTCCAAGCCCACGCCCAACTCCCCGTGTTCAATCTTTCGGAGTGTATTGCGGCTTATACCGGCCCGATCTGCGACTTGCGCCGCGGTGAGCCCCAAGAGCCTCCGCCACGTAAGCAACTGTTCGCCGATGGTGGTGGCCGTCCGCTGGGTTCTGCTGGAGGTCCGCGACATAGCCATGATTTCAGCTTAGACCCTAATGATCAGAATTACGACCATTAACTGCTTTAGTGGTCATCTTTGTGAGCACTAAGTTCCGACAGATACCTAGCCCCAGAGGGCTTTGCGGAGCAGGGTCTTCAGTTGCGTCACTTCGTCCTCGCTCAAGTGGGCGAGCTGCTGTTGTTCGCAAGCGTCCAGCTCCGAGCGGATCTTGTTGTGGATCCGGCGTCCCTCACCCGTGGAGACGATGGCCCTGGAGCGCCTGTTCCGTTGTCCGGGGGCGCGTTCCACCAGCCCGCGGTGTTCCAGATCATCCACCAGGCCCGCCACCTGGTTGAGGTCGAGGCTGAGGAATTCGGCAATCTCGCGTTGCGTGGCGTCCAAACCACTGCAGGCAAGTGTCAGTACCGAGAAGGTGCGCTCGCGGAGGCGGAAGTCGCCCAGGGTGTGCTTGTTGAGGGCGGAGCCGGCGTCGTGGAGCTTCCCCAGCAAGAGACCAACATCGTTGCCGATCTCCGCGGCCGCGAGGCGCGGTGTTTCAACATCGGCAAGCAGCGGACCCATGACAACTCCAAATAGTAGAAACGACCACGACCGCTACATTTTTGTCAGATGCGCAGGCCCCCATGACCGCTTCAAGCATCTCACGACGCCAAGAGTCGTGCGCGCAACGGGTCCTGTCAAGCGTGGGCTAAGGTGCTGGAAAGACTCACTTCCCAGGCTCACAAGGGGTTCCATCACACATGGGCGCGCTCGGATATCTCGCCGCTTCAGTTCCGCCACGCATGGCGAGTGCCGGTGCCGCAGTAGCCCTGCCCATCCTGGCCGTCCAGCAATTGGGGGACGTCGCCGTCGGGGGCTTGTTGGTGGCGGCTTCGCTGGGTCCCAGCGTGCTGGCCGCACCCTTGGTGGGCACTGCCCTGGACCGGACCCGCCGCCCGCGCTTGTTGGTGGCGGGATCCGGTGTCCTGACGGCCATCGGGTTTGCCGCTGCAGCGTTCATCGGACAGGTTCCGCTGGCGGTAGTGTTCGTCCTCCTGGTTCTGGCCGGTGCCGTGTCGCCCTTCTATATGGGCGGGCTCTCCAGTTTTGTGTCCGGTGCCATCCCGGATGGCCGCCGGGCCTTCGCCTATGACGCGCTGTCCTACAACGTGTCCGCCGTGGCCGGTCCTGCCTTGGTAGCGATCATTTCCGTATTACTCCCGGCGCAGGCTGCCCTGTGGGTGTTGGCTGTTGCGGCGGCCCTCGGTTCCTTGGCGATACGGGCCGTGCGGCTCCGGCCCCATGGCCGATCGGGTGGCTCGCCCTGGCAGGCCGTCAAAGGGGGACTGCGCATGATCTTCTCGCATCGTCCGCTGGCTGTGATGACGGCGTCGTCCACCCTGACCCAGTTGGGGCAAGGCGGTTTGGCCGTTGCGGCCATCGCGTTGTCCGTGGAACGCGTCGGATCGCCCAGCGAAGGCGCAGCAGTGGTGACGTCCTTTGCCGTGGGCAGTCTTCTCGGGGCGCTTTACGAGACGGCGCGGCCCACGCGGCGCTCGCCGGAATTCGTGATGCTGGCGGGTTTCCTGGCCACCGGACTGTTGACTGCGGTGGCCGCGTTGAACTTCGGCACGCTCTGGACGGTCTTGGCCATCGGCTTGTCCGGCGCGTTCACCGCACCCTCGACTGCCGCCATGCTGTTCATGCGGAACCGGCTTAGCCCGCCGCACCTCAAGTCACAGATCTTCACTGTCAGCGCCGGATTCCGGGCCAGTGCATCCGCGGGTGGCGCGGCAGTGGCAGCCTCGGCCGCGGGGTTGGGTGGTGCCGTGATGGTGGTGGCCATGGGGGCGATCTGGATCATTTCGGCGGCGTTGATGGGCGCTTATCCGAAGAGCGGCGAGTAGGCCACCCCGGGCGCAATCGGCAGGATATTGCCAATTTGCTGCCTAGGCGCCACAATTGGCTCCAGAAACACGTATAACGGCAAGATGTTGCCGGAGGCGGTGAGTAATCCATGAATGATGCATTGGCAATCGGACGGACGGTCCGCGAGGCCCGCAGGGAAGCCTCGCTCAACCAGCGGGACTTGGCCGAACTTGCGGGAGTTGCCGAGCGAACTGTCCGGGCTGTGGAGACTGGAACCGGCAACCCAGGGCTGGGAGCGCTCGTTGCGATAGCCAACGTCTTGGGCCTCCACGTGAAGGTGGGTTGATGGCAGGGGGCTTGGCTGGCTGACACCGACGAAGCCGGAAACATTCCGTCAAAGGGATAAATCCCGGTTAATTTTGTCCGTTCAACTGCCTTTGCCAGCCCAAGAGCATTACGATGAGCAACGACTCATCAGAATGAGTACACGTCTGAGTTCGACTCACACCTAACCGGGGGGATATACCAATGAGCTATCAGCAACAACCTCAGCAGACCCAGCCCTACGGCGCACAGGGCGGCGAACCGCCGCTGTGGGCTCCCTACTACGGCGCACCCATTGGCGCTGCTGTCCAGCGTTTCTTCAAGAAGTACACGGCGTTCACGGGCCGTGCGAGCCGCAGTGAGTACTGGTGGTGGGCACTGGTTGCCGCTGTCGTCGGCTTCGTTTTGAACCTTCTGACCACCATCCTGGGTGCCGCCGGTGCCACGGTTTCCAACGGAACCTCCGTTCCCGGACCGGGTGCCGTTGTTGGCTTCATCCTGATTGCCGTCTGGGGCCTCGCGACGATCGTTCCGTCCATCGCCCTGACCGTCCGCCGCCTGCACGACGGCAACTTCAGCGGCTGGCTTGTCCTGCTCGTCCTGGTTCCGTTCCTCGGAGCCCTGGCTGTCCTCGTCCTGACGCTGCTCCCGTCCAACCCGGCCGGCCAGCGTTTCGACGTGCCCACCGCATAAGGACCCCGCATTACCCGAAAAGGGGCGGCACACCATGTGCCGCCCCTTTTCGTATCCCATGGACCAAGCCGTGGCATGCTGAAGACCAGCCCCAACGACGAGGAGTGACATGACCATCCCTGCACAGGCCAGGAGCATCAGACGTTGCGCAGTGGTTGGGGGCGGCATCATTGGGGTTGCCGTTGCACGCGAACTCGCGAACAAGCTCGACGGCGCCCACGTCACCCTCTACGAGAAAGAGGACAAGCTCGCGGGGCACCAGACGGGCCACAACTCAGGGGTAGTGCACGCTGGCCTCTACTACGAGCCTGGTGGACTGAAAGCAACCCTGTGCCGCAGGGGAGTGGGGTTGCTCCAGGAGTTCTGTGCCGCAAAGGACCTCCCCTATGATGCGTGCGGCAAGCTCGTGATCGCCCAGACCCCCGAAGAAGCCAGGCGCTTGGACAACATCTTCGCCCGTGCCACGGCCAACGGGGTTCCGGGGGTGCGAATGCTCGACGCCCACCAGATCGGCGAGGTGGAGCCGAACGCCGTCGGGCTTTCCGCCCTCCACTCGCCGGAAACGGCGATCGTTGACTACGCGGCCATCACCAACGCGCTCGCCGACGACGTCCGCGTCGCGGGCGGCCAGATCCGCCTCGGCCAGGAGGTCACCTCCCTGGAACAGCAGGCCAGCGGAGTTGTTGTCCACACCAAGAAGGGGGGAGAGCACTACGACCTGGTGGTTGCCTGCGCAGGGCTCCAGTCGGACAGGCTCGCTGCGACGACGGGGGAGCCGAAGACGCCGCGGATTGTTCCTTTCTTCGGACAGTACTTCCTGCTGGGAGCCGAAGCCCGCAACCAGGTCAAAGGACTCATCTACCCGGTTCCGGATCCCAAACATCCCTTCCTGGGCGTGCACCTCACCAAACGCATTGACGGCGAAATGATGCTCGGTCCCAACGCCTTCATTTCCTTCGGCCGGGAATCGTATTCCTGGAAGGACGTCAATGCCCGGGACGTGCTGAATTACGCGATGTTCCCAGGGTTTTGGAATTTCGCCCGCCAGAATGTCCCTTCGGCCATCCGTGAGTTCCAAACGGTAGTCAGCAAAAAGAAATTCATCAGGGAGGCCATGCGGTTTGTGCCCTCGTTGGAAGGTGCCACGGTGGTTCCCGGCACCCGCGGCGTGCGCGCTCAGGCCATGAATGGCGACGGTTCGCTGGTGGACGACTTTGTGATTGCCCGACGCCGGGACACGGTTTTGGTGCGGAACGCCCCGTCACCTGGGGCTACGTCCTCCATGGCCATTGCCGAGTACATTGTGGAACAGGCCTTGGCGGGCTAGCCATTACCGCAGCGAAACCAGCGTAAATCCAAGCGAAATGGCACCGCCGTGTCGTGTTGGACACAGTATTCGTGGAATGCGGGTTCTTTGCCCTAAACTGCTGCACTGAGGTGCCGGAATGGCACTTATGCAGCAACGAAAGCGAACCTTATGGCTACTGATTACGACGCCCCGCGCAAGACCGAAGAAGAGTCTCCCGCTGAATCGCTTGAAGCCCTTCAACAGTCCCGTGGGACCGGTGCCCAGACTGCTGTCATCGATGTCGATGAAAACGACACCGCCGAAGGCATCGACCTCCCGGGCGCCGATCTTTCAAATGAAGAATTGACCGTTGTGGTGGTTCCCGAGCAGTCGGATGAATTCACCTGTGCTTCCTGTTTCCTGGTCCGTCACCGGTCCCAGGTGGCGTTGGAAAAGAACGGCCTTAAATACTGCAAGGACTGCGAAGGCTGAGCCACTTCGCGGCGCAACGGACCCCATCTGACCAGGAATGGCCGGGTGGGGTTTTTACGTGCCCAATATCACGCCACGGTCACGTGATCTTGGGTTACGAACGGGGTGCCGGAACTACAAGGAATGGTGTTCCAAGGGAGCCAAAAATGTCTTCCGAATGACCTTTCCGTGACCACCGAAATACCCTCCTAACGGTTGGGCGCCGAAGCGGAAACGAACGGTCCAAATGCGGGGTGACGCTCCTACTCTGGAGGTATCCAACCCGCCTTGAAGGGGGCAAAAAATGAGGAAAATCAGCGCCGGAATGGGAGCCGTGGTCGCGGTTGCCGGTCTCGGGCTGGTGGCGCCGGGCCCTGCCTCGGCAACACCGTATTGCGGGATCATGTGGGGATCGCTGGCAAAGGCCGATCCGGACATGAGCTCCGCGAATGTCACGAACGTCCGCACAGGCCAACAGGCCTGCTACGACCGTTTGGTAATCGACCTTTCCGGCAAAGTGGCCGGATACTCCGTGCAGTACGTTCCGGTGGTGGTCCAGGATGGCTCGGGCTTTGAGATCCCGTTGCTGGGCGACGCCGATCTCCAAGTGACTGTCACGGCTCCGTCCTACAACCAGGGCGGCCAAGCTACGTATGTTCCTGCGGCGAAGGCCGAGCTCTCCAACGTCTCGGGCTACCAGACATTCCGACAGGTAGCCTATGCGGGCAGCTTCGAGGGCTACACGAGCGTGGGGCTGGGTGTCCGTGCCCGGCTTCCGTTCCGGGTGTTCACCTTGGACGGGCCCGACGGCGGCTCCCGCCTGGTAGTGGACGTGGCGCACCACTGGTAGGCCTCCCAAGACACGGCCGCACACGGGGAATGCTGCCGGTTCGTACGGAAAATTCCGTGCGAACCGGCAGCTTTCCAGCGAACTGCGCGTGGTTGGGGCAGGTCGGGTCAGGGCAGGTCAGGCCTACTCGGGGACCACCAATGCAGGGGTGTCCTTGCGGATGGTCTCTCCGCGGAAGAACCCCGGCCGCACGCGGGACATGATCAGCATGACCACCGCACCCATCGCCAGGATCCCTACGCCGAGGACAAACACCAGGCCCACACCGAAGATCTCCGAGCCGCTGCCGAACTCCGGAGCCCAGCTGTCCACGGCCGTCTGCAGGAACACGACGAACAGTCCAACGCCACCCAGCAGCGGGCACAGGAGCCGCAGGAAGAAATTGCGGGCGCTCGTGAAGACGCTGTTCCGGAAATACCAAACGCAGGCAATGGCGGTGAGCCCGTAGTAGAAGCAGATCATCAGGCCCAGGGCCAGGATGGTGTCGTTCAGGACGTTTTCGCTGATCACGTGCATCACCGCGTAGAAGCCCGCGGACAGGACGCCGGCAGCGATGGTGGCGAAGCCCGGCGTCGAGAATTTCTTGCTCATGTGGCTGAAACGCTCGGGCAGGGCGCCGTAGTGCGCCATGGCCAGCAGGCTGCGGGACGGCGACGTGAACGTGGACTGGAGTGAGGCCGCTGAACTCGAGAGGACCGCGAGGGACATGAGGATCGCGAACGGTCCCATCACCGGTGACGCGAGGGCCGTGAACACGTTGGCGTGGTTCTCCTCGTTGTTCAGCCCGATTCCGGTGTCCCCAACGCCGGCGAACATCATGGTGGCGATGGTAACCAGCAGGTAGATGCCCAGCACGATCACTGCGGTCAGGGTTCCTGCTGCGCCCGCTGTCTTCTTGCCGTTGGCGGTCTCCTCGTTCACGGTGAGGCACACATCCCAGCCCCAGTACACGAAGATCGAGAGCGAGATGCCGGCCGCTACCTGCCCGAAGGTTTCAATCTTGGTGACGTCGAACCAGTCCCAGCTGAACGGCACGGCGGTCTCCGAAGTGGACCAGTTGGCGAAGGCCATGGCCACGAAGAGGCCCAAAACCAGCAGCTGGAACCCCACCAGGCCGTACTGCACGATCTTGGTGGTGTGCAGGCCCCGGTAGCTGACCCACACTGCCAGTGCCACGAAGACGAAGCAGGTGAGGACGTTGATGACCTTGTCACCGGCGAGGTCGGCGAGTTCCGGGTTGCCGGTTGCCTGGGCCAGGAACAGGTAGAAGAAGTCCACGGCCACGCCGGCCAGGTTGGACAGGACGATGATGTTGGCTGCCAGCAGGCCCCAACCGCCCATCCAGCCCACCCAGGGGCCGAACGCCTTGGTGACCCAGGTGAACGTGGTTCCGCTGTCCGGGGAGTCTGCGTTGAGTTCCCGGTAGGCAAGGGACACCAGGATCATCGGAATGAACCCGATCAGGAAGATCACGGGCAGCTGAAGCCCGGCTTCGTTGACCGTGGGTCCAAGCGCGCTGGTGAGCGTATACGCCGGGGCGATGGTTGAAATGCCAAGAACGACGACGGCGAGGAGCCCCAACTGCCCCGTCTTCAGTCCCTTGCCGCTGATGTCATGCGACGTTGCAGCGTCAGTGCTGCTGCGGATTGTCTGGCTCATGGAAGGCCCTTTCTAGATGGCCGTAGGCTGCTGCTGCGTGATGCAGTGGATGCCGCCACCCCGTGCGAAGAGCTCGCGCGCGTCAACACTGACCACGCGGCGGCCGGGGTAGGCATCGGCGAGAATGCGGAGGGCTTTCTCGTCCATGGGGTCGTTGAAGCTGCAGGCGATGACCCCGCCATTGACTACCAGGTGGTTGATGTAGCTGTAGTCCACAAACCCCTCGTCGTCGGTAAGTGTCTCCGGTGCGGGAACCTCGATGATGTTCCACTCCCGGCCTGCTGCGTCATGGGTGGTGCGCAGGAAGTCGATGATTTCCCGGGAGACTTTGTAATCCGGGTGCTCCGGGTTCTGCTGCGAATGGACCAGCAGCGTTCCCGGGCTGGGGATGGCTGCCACAATGTCCACGTGGCCTCGGGTGCCGAACTTCTCGGAATCACGGGTCAGGCCGCGGGGGAGCCACACGACGTGCGTCGCGCCGATGGTACGGGCCAACTCTTGCTCGATGTCGGCCTTGGTCAGGCCCGGGTTGCGGCCCTGGTCCAGCTGCACGGTTTCGGTCACCAGCACGGTTCCTTCACCGTCAACCTGGATGCCGCCGCCCTCGTTGACAATGCCGGACGGGAGGTGCTGGACCCCGGACCGGCCGGAGACGAATTCGGCGATGAGGGAGTCCTTGTCCCACGCGGCCCAGTCCTGGCCACCCCAGCCGTTGAAGATCCAGTCCACGGCGCCGAGCTTCTTGTTGGCATCGAGTACGAAGGACGGTCCGATGTCCCGCATCCAGGCGTCGTTCAGTTCCGCCGTCAGTACCTCGACGCGAGGGTCCAGGTAGCGCGCGGCCGTTTCGACGTCGTCGGGCGCTACCACCATGGTGACCGGCTCGAACTCAAGGATGGCGTTGGCGACGGCCGCCCACGTGGAGCGAGCGGCGTGGGCCTCTTCCTCGGTCTCGCCCAGGGTGTAGCCGCCCGTGGGGAAGGCCATCCAGACGCGGTCCTGCGGGGCCGTCTCCGACGGCATGCGCCAGGCGCTCACGCGGAGACCGCCTGGGGCTGGGAGCCGAGCGGCGCAGCAGCGTTCACCGGTTCGGTGAGGCGGGCGTACGTTTCCGGGCGGCGGGTGGCGAGGAACGGGAAGAGCGTCAGCCAGTCCTTGCGCTGGTCGAGGTCCAGGTCAGCCACCAGGACGGCGGACTCATCGCGCGGTGCCTGGACGAGGATGCGGCCGTACGGATCGGAGATAAAGGAGGATCCGTAGAAGTTCAGGGTTCCTTCGCTGCCATGGCGGTTCGGGGCGATCATGAACAGTCCGTTGGCGATGCCGTTGCCCACGATCACCTGCTGCCACAGCGGCTGGGTATCGAAGTCCGGGTGGTCCGGTTCGGAACCGATGGCCGTGGGGTAGACCAGGATTTCGGCGCCGCCCAGGGAGTACACGCGGGCCAGTTCCGGGAACCATTCGTCCCAGCACGTGGGCATGCCCAGGCGGGCTCCACCCAGCTCGGCGGGTGCGTGCACGGCGTAGGCATCATCGGAGTCCGGGCCCTGGCGGAAGAACTTGTCCTCGTAGTAGCCGGCCGTCACGGGGATGTGCAGCTTGTGGGTGCGGGCAACGAGCTCGCCGGCGGGCGAGACCAGGATGGCGGTGTTCAGGCCCAGCCCGTCGTCGCTGCCGTCCGGGTTCTCGGCCCTTTGGTACAAGGACGCGTGGACGGAGACGCCGAACTTCCTGGCTGCTTCTGCGGCGAAGGTGAAGGTGGGGCCCGTGAGGAGGTCCTCGGTGATGTCCGAGGGGCGGATGCCTGCAGCAGGGTTGTTCTCCGGGCGGGTGTCCGCCGGGTAGCGGGAGAGCGTCAGTTCAGGGAGGAAGACGACGGTGGCTCCCAGCTTGGCCGCACGCTCGATGCCCTCGTTGAGCTCGGCGCGCAGGACGGCTTCGTCGGCATGCCAGCGGTGCTGGACGACGCCGACCCGCAGCGGGGTGCGGGTGGACGGTTCGGTGCGTGCCAGGGAAGTCGGGGCTTCGAGGCGGGTAATTTCAATCATGATGGCATGTACTCCGGTGAGACGACTGTCACTAAATGAATAGCGTTCATTTAGTATGGCGGGAGTCACGCCGGAGCGCAAGGGTAGAAATGAACCTCGTTCTTTTATGACCGCCCGAGTGGCAGTGTTCAGCGGCAGGGTTCAGCGTTTGGGGCGGGCCCTCACATGCATGCGCTCGCCTTGCTGGCCGAAGAGTGTCAGGAGTTCCACGGGCTGCGAGGTTGCGCTCGCGAACCAATGCGGTGTGCGGGTGTCGAATTCCGCAGCTTCGCCGGCCTTGAGGATGAAGTCGTTCTCTCCCAGGATCAGCCTGAGCTTGCCGTTGAGGATGTACATCCAGTCGTAGCCCTCGTGGGACTGTGGGTTGGGTTCTTCCTTGCCTGTCCCTCCCGGCAGGATCATCTTGAAGGCCTGAATACCGCCGGCTCTCTTGGTTAGAGGCAAAGCGGTTCCCCAGTGGTGGACATGGGGCTTGAGGTGGATGCGGGGATCGCCCGTTTCCGGCGCGTCGATGAGTTCCTCGAGGGGGACCTGGTGCAGCCGGGCAATGGGCAACAGGAGTTCCAAGGTGGGCTTGCGCTGGCCGGATTCGAGCCGGGAGAGCGTGCTGACCGAAATGCCCGTGGCCTCGGAGGCCTCCGCGAGCGTCACGTTTTTCCGGGTGCGCAGGTCCCGAAGCCTGGGGCCGACGGAGTCGAGGAGTTTGCTGAAATCGGAATCCATGGCTCCAGTTTGCCATAGCAGCAAACTTTCTTGCCGGTTGGTCGGACCTCGCGAAACCATGGAACTAACGGATGGCTTAGGAAGGGAAGAGCATGGAACAGCAGTACGACGTTGTTGTGATCGGTGGCGGAGCGGCCGGGTTGAGTGCGGCCGTCACGTTGGGCAGGGCATTGCGCTCGGTGCTGGTCATCGACGCAGGAGAGCCCAGGAATGCGCCGGCGGCAGGCGTCCACGGATTCCTCTCCCGGGACGGCATGAGCCCGCTGGACCTGCTCGCTGTAGGGCGGGAGGAAGTCCGGAAGTACGGCGGCAGCATCGTGGAAGGGGCTGCGGTAGCGGCGCGCTCGACGGCGGAACCCGGCCCGGGCGCGGAGCCCGCCTTTGCGGTGGAGCTGGCTGACGGGCGGTTGGTTGCGGCGCGGCGTTTGCTCGTTGCGACCGGCCTGAAGGACGTGCTCCCGGACATCGAGGGCATCCGCGAACGCTGGGGCAAGGACGTGCTGCATTGCCCGTACTGCCACGGCTGGGAGGTGCGGAACAAGGCGATCGGGATCCTGGGAAGCGGGCCGATGTCCATGCATCAGGCTCTGCTCTTCCGGCAATGGAGCCCGGACATCACCCTGTTCCTCAATGGCGTGGTGGAGCCAACTGAGGAAGAGTGGGAACAGCTGGCAGCCCGTTCCATCACGGTGGTTGACGGCAAGGTGGCGTCCCTCAAGGCCGAGCATGATGCTTTGTCCGGCGTCACCCTGGAATCGGGTCAGACCATCCCCGTGGAGGCCGCAGTAGTGGGGCCGCGGATGGAGGCGCGGTCAGGTGTCCTTGAGTCGCTCGGTATCCAACCGGCCGAGCATCCCATGGGAGTGGGACACCACGTGGAAACCACGGCCCTTGGCGGTGCGACATCGGTCCCCGGCGTGTGGGTGGCCGGTAATGTCACGGACCTGACGGGGCAGGTGGTGGCTGCAGCTGCCGCGGGCAACATGGCCGGAGCGGTGATCAACGCCGACCTCATGGTGGCCGAAACCCGGATGGCGGTGGAGGCAGCCCGGCAGGGGTCTCCCGCAACGGTTCACTGACGGACTAGCGTGGTGCCCAGATCCTTCCGAGCCTTGAGATGGGACACCATGAGAATCGTTGTTATCGGCGGTAGTGGACACATCGGCAGCTTTCTGGTGCCGCGGTTGGTGCGGGGTGGCCACGAGGTCATCAACGTCAGCCGCGGGAACCGGGCACCCTATGTGGAAAGTCCGGAATGGAGCCAGGTCCACAGCGTGGCGGCGGATCGGGAGCAGGAGGACCGGGATGGCACCTTCGGTCAGCGGATCGCGGAACTGCGTGCCGACGTCGTGATTGACCTGGTGTGCTTCACGCTCGAATCAGCCGCGGCGTTGGTTGAACGCTTGCGCGGCGAGGCCGGGCACCTGCTGCACTGCGGTTCCATTTGGCGTTATGGGCCAAGCCGGAAGGTTCCCATTCCCGAGGAAGCCGACCTCCCGCCGTACGGTGAATACGGGATCCAGAAGGACCGGATCGCCCGGATGCTCAAGGAGGAAACCGCGAACGGTGGGCTGGCCACCACGTCGCTGCATCCCGGCCACATCGTGGGTCCGGGCTGGCAGCCCATTGGCCCGCTGGGGAACCTGGACCCGGACGTCTGGCACACGCTGTCCGCGGGCGAACTACTGACAATCCCCGACAGCGGGACGGAGCTCATGCACCACGTGCACGCCGATGACTTGGCGCAGGCCTTCGACAAGGCAGTGGAGCGCCGGCAGGAGGCGGCGGGGGAGGACTTTAACATCGTGGCTCCCACCGCCCTCAGCGTCCGCGGGTACGCCGAGATCGCGGCCGGGTGGTTCGGGCAGGCAGCCCGGCTCAACGCCGTCAGCTGGGACGAGTTCCGCGGCTCCACTCCGGAAGAACATGCCGAGGCCAGCTGGGCGCACTTGCACCGCAGCCATTGCTTCTCCATCAGAAAGGCCGAACGGCTCCTCGGATACCAGCCGCGCTACGAGCCGGACGCGGCCGTGCTCGAATCCATCCAGTGGCTTGTCGCTAACGGGAAATTGCGCGTGGCGGGAGGGCTGCGGCCAAGCAATTAACGGTCGACTTGTGGCCTGAAGGCGAGGACGATTAAAGGGCAGCCATTGAAGGAGGTTGGTATGTGCTACGCGTACTATCAGGACTTCGAGCGGCGCACGAAGAAGGACTCCGCGCGCAAACCCGAAACCCGCAAGACTGAGGAAACCCCGGTTCAGCCCGTCGAGAAGCGACCACAGACAGAAGGCGCGCTGTGGACGTTCCTGGCCCGCCGGCGTCGGGAATTCGAAGTCTCCGAACCGGAGACCGAACGCATTCGCGAGAAAGTCTGATTCAGGCAACGCGGGGTCACTTGCGGCCCATCCAGAGGGGGATTAGGGGCCGTAAGTGATCCTGCGTTGCTTTAAGCCGGGGCGGTGGTTGTGCTCCGGAGAACCAGCGCGGGTTCGATGAGGGTGCGCTCGGGTTGGAGGCTGTCGTCCTCGAGGCGTGCCAGCAGCCGGCGTGCCGCGTCCATGCCCACCACATCGCTTCGGTTGTCGATGGATGTCAGGTCCAGGTAACGCGACTTCGCCAGGGGCGAGTTGTCGTAGCCGATCACCGAGACATCCGATGGCACGGACAGCCCGCGTGCCTTGAGCGCGGCGAAGGCTCCCAGCGCCATGGTGTCGTTGGCGGCGAAGATCGCGGTGGTGTCCGGATGGTGGTCCAGGAGCCAGCAGGCGGACGCATAACCGTCCTCTTCCGATGTTCCGCCGGATTCGGCAACCACTGCGTCCGCACCCGCAGTCTCCATGGCGCGGCGGAAACCCGCCCGCCGGTGGGCGGAGGCGCCGTCGTGCCCTGACAGGTGGCCAATGCGTGTGTGGCCCAGGTGCAGAAGGTGGTTCGTTGCCATGGCGCCGCCGAGGTCGTCATCGTTGGTGATCAGGTCGGCTCCTGCGGGGACACCCTGGCGCCAACCGGCGACGACGGTGGGCGCCCAGGTGCGGGCCAGCATGGACTCGCTGGGCTCGGCGGCGATGACCAGGGCGTCCACGTGCATGGCGAGGAGGCCGTCCGTGGCTTCCTTGATCCGGTTCTCGCCGGGTCGCGAATCGGCCAGGGTGACTTGGTAGCCGGGCTCGGAGAGGACAGATTCCATGCCGCGGAGCAGGTCCACGAACCAGAGGTTCCGGTAGTCGTCGATGACCAGCCCGATGCTCTTGGTGCGGTTGCTGGCCAGGGTGGTCGCAGCGCGGCTGGGCCGGTAGCCGAGTTCGGTGATGGCGTGGTGCACGGCGTCCCGGCGCTTGGCGCTGACCCTCTCGGGGTCCTTCAGGAAGAGCGAAACCAACGACGGCGAGACGCCGGCCTGGGTGGCGACGTCGTAGAGGGTGGGGCGTCGGGGCTGGGGAGTGGGCCGCACGTCGGGTGTTTTCACGGAGTTCAGCATGCCTTTCGGGTCTGTCTTCGAGGATAGTCGGCCAATGATTGACAGGACATATGGACATGGCTACGATCAATGCCAGTGCAAAAATTGTAGCGCTACAAAATGCCGTTCAGTGCCCTATCTGACGGCGGAATTTCGAAGGAGAAATCATGGCTGAAAGCCTCGGCGTCGCCGTTATTGGTGCAGGCATGGCGGGTAAGGCCCACGCTGCCGCGTATCGCACGGCCTCTGCCCTCTACAGCCCGGTGCTGCCCAAGGTGCGGCTTGTCTCGATCGGCGACGTGAACGCCGAATTCGGGTCCCTGGCCGCCCGCCGGTTCGGGTACGAACGCAACGACACGTCCTGGCAGGCCATTGCCGAGGCTGACGACATTGACGTGGTCAGCGTTGTGATCGCCAACTCGCTGCACCGCGAAGTGGTGGAGGGATTGTTGGCGGCCGGCAAGCACGTGCTGTGTGAGAAGCCGCTGAGCGACACCCTGGAGGACGCCCGCGCCATGGCCGACGCCGCCCGCGCCGCCGAATCCCGGGGCAACCTGGCCCGCATCGGGTTCACGTTCCGCCGCACCCCCGGCATCGCCTACATCCGTGAACTGATCCAGAACGGCGTACTGGGCAACGTGCTGCACTTCAGCGGCCGGTACTGGACCGACTACGGCTTCAGCCCCTCCGCTCCCATGAGTTGGCGCTACAAGGGCGGACCCGGCTCCGGCGCGCTGGCCGACGTCGGAAGCCACCTGACCTACGTCTCCGAGTTCCTGTGCGGCGATATCACGTCCATCAGCGGCGGCCGGCTTGCTACCTCGATCGACAAGCGTCCTCTGCCGCTGGCCGCGGTCATGGGCCATGACCATGTTGCCGTCAGCGACACGTTCGAGGCGGTCGAAAACGACGACTACGCGGCCTTCAACGCCGAGTTCGCCAATGGTGCGGGGAGCTTCGAAGTGTCCCGGGTTGCTGCCGGGCACGCCAACAGCCTGCAGTTCGAGGTGTTCTGCGAAAACGGCGGAGCCAAGTTCGACCAGCGCCGCCCCAACGAAATCCAGCTCTTCCTCAACGACGACTCCGGTATCCAGAACGGGTACCGCCAGGTCATCCTCGGACCGGGCCACCCGTACATCGCCGGCGGTCTGGCGATGGATGCGCCCGAGGTCGGTTTCGGCCAGAACGACGCGTTCGGATACCAGGCCCGCGCCTTCCTCGAAGAGATTGCCGGCTTGTCCGAAGCAGAGTCCCTGCCCCGCTGCGCCACGTTCGATGAAGGCGTCCGCAACATGGAACTCCTCGGTGCCGTCACCGAATCGGCCCTGAACAACGGAAAGAAGATCTCGCTATGAAACTCGGCGTCTACAACGCGATCCTGCACGACCGCCCGCTTCCCGAGGCACTGAAGGTCATCGCCGATCTTGGCCTGACCGGCATCGAGATCAACACCGGCGGGTTCCTGCCCGCAACCCACGTACCCACCATGGACCAAATCCTGGAAAGCGATGCCGCCCGCGATGACTACCTGGGACTCTTTGAGGGCACCGGGGTGTCCATCGCCGGCCTGAACTGCAACGGAAACCCCCTGCACCCGCGCCGGGAAATCGGCGAGAAACACGCCGAGGACATCCGCCGCTCCATCCGCCTGGCAAGCCGCTTGGGACAGAACCGCGTGGTCACCATGTCCGGGCTGCCCGGCGGCGAACCCGGCGCCACCACGGTCAACTGGGTGGTCAACGCCTGGAACTCGGCCGCGCTGGACGTGTTGGATTACCAGTGGGGCGTCGCCGCGGAGTTCTGGAAGGAAACCGACCGGCTCGCAGCCGACCACGGCGTCAAGGTGGCGCTGGAACTGCACCCGCAGAACATCGTGTTCAACACCGCCGACGTACACAAGCTGATCGAACTCACCGGAGCCACCCACGTGGGCGTTGAACTGGACGCCTCGCACCTGTTCTGGCAGCAAATGGACCCCGTGGCCGTGGTCCGCGAACTCGGCCCGCTGGTGTTCCAGGCCGCCGCGAAGGACGTCCGCGTCAACACGGACAACGCCGCGCTCTACGGCGTCCTGGACAACAGCTTCCGCAGGCTCTCCCCGGAAGAGAACCGCACCAACCTGGGCGGGGACGAGTGGGCCAACGAATGGCCGAAGAACTCCGCCTGGGACTTCGTTGCCCTGGGCCGCGGACACGACACCGCCTACTGGACCGAATTCCTCCGCGCCCTCCACGAGGTGGACCCCAACATGCTGGTCAACATCGAACACGAAGACACCTCGCTCGGCCGGATCGAAGGACTCGAAGTCGCCGCCAAGGTCCTCCGCGACGCCGACGCCGCCCTCGAAGCATCGCTCAACGTCCCCGCATGATGCGTATCGGAGTGGTGGGGTACGGCGTCGGCGGAAAGTACTTCCACGCACCGTTCATCGAAGCCGCCGAGGAGGTGGAGCTCGCCGGAATCGTGGCACGCTCCGAGCCCAAGCGGGCCGAGGTGCAGGCCGACTATCCGGGGCTTCCCGTGTACGAAAGCCTGAAGGAGATGCTCGCTGCCGGGGTGGACGCCGTCACCATCACCACTCCGCCGCACACCCGCAGGGACCTGGTGCTCGAGGCCCTTGCCGCGGGCGTGCACGTGGTGGCAGACAAGCCGTTTGGCCCGACGGCGGCTGCCGGACAAGAGTTGGTGGACGCTGCGAAGGAGGCGGGTGCGGTGTTGAACGTGTTCCACAACCGACGCCGCGACGCCGATATTCTCACGCTCGCCAACGTCCTGTCCTCGGGGGAGTTGGGCGAGCCGTGGCGGGTCCACTCGATCATGGACCAGGACAGTGCGGACACTTTGGAGGTCGGTCCAACCGGGGGACTGTTGCGGGATTTGGGCAGCCACCTCGTGGACCAGATGCTGTGGCTCCTGGGACCGGCGACGCACGTGCACGCGAAGCTCGACTGGACGGAACGGTTCGGGGAACGGACCGACTGCGGCTTCTTCATCACGCTGACCCATGCCTCGGGTGCCCTGTCCACGGTCTCGGCCACCAAGCTGAACCATTCCACCACGCGGGAACTGCGGGCTTACGGGAGCCAAGGAAGCTACATCGCCTCCGGCGCCGACGTGCAGGCCGAAGCGTTGTTTGCCGGGCGCCGTCCGGCAGCGGATCCGGAGAACTGGGGGATTGATGTTCCTGGGAATGCAGGAATCCTGGCGGTCAACGGAAGCTCCAAACGCATCCCCTCGGCCCAAGGCAACTACGCCACGTTCTACACGGAGTTCGCCCGGGCCGTCCGGGGCGAGGGGCCGGAGCCGGTTCCAGCCGAGGAGGGAGTGCGGACGCTCGAAGTACTGGACGCGGCCCGCCTCAGCGATGCAGAACAGCGGGTAGTGGCGCTCTAGCTGATCCAAGCCCGTCCCAACGGACGACTCACCCTGGAACGCCGCGGTGAATGGTCCGTTGGGCGGGGTTTTGCGTTTAGGAACCGAGCTCTGCCCGCAGCGGGTACGTGCCGCCGTCGAGAATCACCTGGATGCACGTGCCCGTGGACGGGTTGAGGACGATCGGCGCCATGAGGTTCACCGTGGTCTTATCTGCCGAGGGATTCACTACCACCAAAGTGGTCCCCTCCGTGGGGGCCAGTCCAACGGCCTCCAGCGCAAAGCCCGGAATGGCCGGGGCGTAGTCCGGCACGTACACCGAAGCGTCGGCGACGAACATCCGTACCTGCGGATTCGTGGCCTCCAAGGCGAACAAGCCATCGGCGCCCGGAACACCACGAAGGGTGAAACCTTCCGCGGCCTCGAGTCCGGGCAGGGGAGCCGCGAAAACCAAGGCCGTGCTCATCGCAGGAAATCCATCAACGTAGGCTGCAATACCTTGGCGGTCACCGCGAGGGCCACCTGGTAGTTGGTCTCCTGCACCTTCAAGTCCATGACAGCCTTTCCCAAATCCAGGTCTTCCACCCGGGACCTCTGCGTTTCCAGCGTAGCCTTCATCCCTTCCAATGAGTCCTGGGCCTGGCCCAGGCGTGTTTGCCGCATGCCCACATCGGCGCGGCCATCGATGACTGACTGGATCCCTGCGCCAATGGCCGCAAGCCGACCGTTGGGGTTGACCCCGGCGCGGATGTCAGCCACAACATCACCCACCATGGCGAAAACCGAGCCGGCGCCGCTGCCGAAGATCGCACCGCCGTCGGAATCCACGCGCACGGTCCGCGACGCATCCACCCGACGCTCCACCGAGGCTCCGGCCCCACCGTTGAACACGGGGGGAGTGGCGTTGGTGAACGCGCCGTCCGTATCCGAGCTGCCTGCGAAAACGTTGCGGCCCAGGTACTGCGTGTTGGCCTGCGTCAGGAGGTCCTTGCCGAGACCTTCGATTTCGACGGCGATGGCCTCCTTGGCGGAATCGTTCAGCGTGCCGTTGGCCACCTGGACCACGAGGTCCCGCACCCGGTTCAGGATGTTGGTGGACTGGCCCAACGCCGTGTCAGCCGCTGCGAGCCAGCCGTTTCCGTCGCTGATATTGCTGCCGTACTGGTTGGCCGCGTTGAGCTGGCCCCGCAGGGCAATGGCCTGTGCGGCGCCGGCGGGATCGTCCGAGGGACGGTTGATGTTCTTGAGCGTGAGTGCGCGGTCCTGCAGCTCGGCCAGCCGGGTTTGTGCCGATTGCAGGCTGCGCTGCGACGAGGCCGCCATCATGTGGGTGGTCACGCGGTTGATCATGGCTTACCTTCCCACCAGTCCGGTGCGGTTGATGAGGACGTCCAAGGCCTCGTCGATCGCGGTCATCACACGGGCCGCGGCCTGGTAGGCGTGCTGCCCGGCGAGGAGGTTGATGTTTTCCTCGTCCAGGCTGACTCCCGCGCCGGAGTTGCGCTGCCCGACGGCGGCAACTCCCGCTGCGTCGGCCAGTTGCGAATGCTGTTGAGCCGAGCGGGAGGCCATGCCGATCCCGGAAACGACTCCGCTCCAGAAAACATCCGGCGACGTGGAGGAGGAACCAATGAGGGAAAGGGAATCGGCGATGCTGCCATCCAAGGCACCCGCGCCCGCAGCCCCCGTGGCGATTCCGGCCGCAGTGCCCGGGACCACCCTGAGTGACAGGGCCGCAGGGACACCAGGTGTGGTGGCGAAGAAGTCCAGGTTGCCGGCACCGGTGGTGGACTGCCCGGTGCGGTGGATGGCGTTGACGTCGTTCATGAGCTGCGTTGCGAAGGCATCGTAGGATGCCGCGGCCTGGGCGAGGGCGCCGCCATTGCCGCTCCCGTTGGCCGGTGCCAGGAGGGACACCGCCCCGGCGAGTTCACCGCCGTCGAGGTTTACCGCCATGCCCGGGCGGTCCGCCCATTCCAGCTGCACCGGTGTTGTGCTGCCGAGGGTCGTGGGGCCGGAGAGGGCCAGTTGCCGCGCTGACGTCCCGGAGACCAAGGCGTTGCCGCCGATAAAGACGTCCGCTGTGCCGTCGGCGTTTTCGCGGACCGTACCGCCAGCCATGGCAGCGATGGACTCGGTCAGTTGGTTCCGGGCATCGATGAGCTCGTTCGCGGACCCGCCGGCAGCCACCGTGGACCGGATCCGCCCGTTGAGGTCCGCCACGCGCCCGGCGGCGGCGTTGAGCTCGTTGACGTTGGCCGCGGCTTCACCCCGGACCCGGCTCCACTGGGCGTCCAGGGCCTTGTAGCCCGCAGCAACGGTTTCAGTCACGGTGGCCGCTGACTCGAGCAGGACCGACGACGGAGCGGACTCGCCCGGGTGGTTCGCCACTCCCTGCCACGCCGCCCAAAAGGTTTGCAACGCCGTCGAGAGTCCATGGGGGCCGGGTTCCTGCAACGATTCCTCGAGCCGCTGCAATTCCGTGGACCGGATGGTCGCGTACCCGGATGCTGCGGCGGTGTTGCGGACACCCGCGTCGAGGAAGCTGCTGCCAAGCCTCGCGATTCCATCAACGGAGACTCCTTGTCCGGCCTGCCCGATGCCGGCGTTGAGCCCCACGGGGAGGGGTGCGCCAATGGCAGACTGTTCAATCCGTTGACGGGTATAACCGTCAGTGGAGGCGTTGGCGATGTTCTGGCCGGCCAGGTTGATGGCTTGTTGCGCTGCGGTGAGTCCGCGGTAGGCCGTGTTGAGTCCGCCGAAAGTGCTCATGTGTTCCCCTTCAGAACTTCCGGTCCACCAAATGGGCGGAGGACGAATCGCCGGTGCGTCCGTGGGCGTCGTAGGTACCGGCTGCTGGCTTCAGGTCGGCCAGCGTCTCCTGGGTGGACCGGACCGCTGCCCGGAGGAACTGCTCGTTGGCGTCGCGGAGTTCCTTGATGGTTGCTGTTTGCTGCCGCATGGCCGCCAGATGGGACGTCAGCACATCGGCCCAGGCGGGCTCCGGTGCGGCGGCGGCCAGCTCGGAGAGCGAGGAATCTGCGGAGATACCCCACTGTTCTGCCACGGCCGCAATCTCTACAGCCCTGGCAAGTCCGGCCTTGGAGACACGGTCCAGGACCTGTTCCACTTCCCGGGTGCCATGCGGCAACCAACGGGACTTGCCGGCCGTCAGCAGCAGTTGCTCTTCTTCGAGCTTGAACGTCAGGAGATCCAGGAGCTCGCGTTCGCGCCACAGCAGGGCTGACAGTTCATGGATGGCCACTGAGGTCAACTCCAGTTCTGGTTTGGGGATGTCCCCACTAGCTATCGGCCGGGCGACCCCAAGCGTTAGGCACGCCCGGGGCCAAAAGCCGTTCGAAGTTTTTGCTAACCGCTCGCGTGGGCACCGCCGATAGTGCGGTGTGACGGCCCACGGATGGGCTGCCACACAGTAAGTCCAGATCACGGAGGAAAAATCATGGGCATGCAGATCAACAACAACCTGATGGCAAACAACGCGTACCGCAGCTTGAATGCCACGCAGGACACCCTCGCCAAGTCGATGGAAAAGCTTTCCAGCGGCCTGCGCATCAACCGTGCCGCTGACGATGCGGCCGGTCTTGCCATCTCGGAGGGCCTCAAGTCCCAGGTGAGCGGCTCCTCGGTTGCCGCCCGTAACGCCCAGGACGGCATCAGCATCATCCAGACCACGGAAGGTGCCCTCACCGAAGTCCACTCCGTACTGCAGCGCATGCGCGACCTCGCAGTCCAGGGTGCCTCGGACTCCAACAACGCCGACGCCCGTACGGCCATCAAGACCGAAGCCGACTCGCTGGGCAAGGAACTGGACCGCATCACGCAGTCCACCAACTTCAACGGCATCGACCTCCTCAAGGGTGGCGCGGCGCTGAACATCCAGGTGGGTACTGCCGGTTCGGCCAACGACGTCATTGCCGTCAACCTCGGCGACGTAGCAACGGCAGCGGGCACGCTGTCCGGCGCAGCCGGTGCCACGGGCTTCGACGTCACCACCAACGCCAACGCCCAGACCACCATCACGGCGATCGACTCGGCCATCAAGGCAGTCTCCACCCAGCGTTCGGACCTCGGTGCAAGCCAGAACCGCCTGGACCACGCCATCAAGTCGCTGAACGTTGCCGGCGAAAACCTGCAGGCTGCACAGTCCCGCATCGCGGACACGGACATGGCTGCGGAAATGGTCAAGTACACCAAGGCCAACATCCTGTCCCAGGCAGGCACGGCCATGCTGGCACAGGCAAACCAGTCCGGCCAGGGCGTTCTTTCGCTCCTGCGCTAACGCCTCTGGGCTGACGTGGTGACCGGCCGGGCCCCCATCCCGGCCGGCCGCCGCTCGGCGCGGCCCGTGAACAAACCTGGAAGGAGAACCTGTGACAACCGCTATCGACGGGCTCGCCAGTGGCCTGAACACCACGGCGATCATCAACTCCCTGATGTCCGTCGAAGCCTTGCCGCAGACCCAGCTCAAGACCAAGCTGGCGTCCAACCAGACTGTCATTTCCACCCTGCAGTCCCTCAACTCCAAGCTCACCGCGCTGAAGGACCTTTCCGTTGCAGGTTCCGCCACCGGCGCGCTGAACCTGTTCACTGCCACCAGCAGCTCCCCTTCCGTCACGGCAAAGACCACGACGGCGGCCACCGCGGGATCGATCGACCTGACCGTGACGCAGCTGGCCCAGACGCAGGTAAACGTCACCGCGGCCATGGCCTCCTGGCCCACCGACGGTGGTGCGCCGGCACACCTGACGATCGTTGATTCCACGGGTAAGAAGACCGAGATTGCTCCCAACAGCACGTCCTTGGATGACGTGGTTTCGGCGATCAACGCAGCGTCCGGCGGCGCTCACGCGGTGAAGGTTCCGGCCGGCAACGGCACATACCGCCTGCAACTCACGGCGTCCACGTCCGGGGCAGCCGGAGCCTTTACCGCCTACCAAGGTACGGCCGCCCAAGTGGCGGGCGGCACCGCGGTGGACCTTATGGCGGACCCGACCGCCGCCGTCGTACGCTCCGCCCAGGACGCCAAAGCGACCCTGTACGCGGGCACTGCGGCGGAGCAGGTCCTGACCTCGGGAACCAACACGTTCACGGATGTGTTGCCGGGCGTGTCGGTGACGGCCACCGCGGTGAGTACCGGGCCGGTGACCCTGACCGTTGCCAGCGACGTTCCGGGCATCACCAAGAAGGCCGAAGACCTGGTGAAGTCCGTCAACGACGTCCTCAGCTTCGTGTCCATGTACAGCGCAGTCTCCAAGACCACGGACTCCAGCGGAGCCACCGTCCCCAAAGCCGGGATCCTGACCGGCAACACCAGTGTTCGCGCCGTCAATGACCAGGTGGTGGCGGCACTTTCCCGGCCGATCGGCGGGAAGTCGCCGGCCGAGTACGGCATCAACATCACCAAGGACGGGAATTTCACGTTCGATTCGGACAAGTTTGCCGTGGCTCTGTCGGCCGATCCAGCGGCGACCCAGGCGGCGGTGCAGGCTTTGGCAGGGCGGGTAGCCGACGCGGCCAAAGCCGCTTCAGATCCCTACAACGGCTCCATTTCCGGCCTCATCAAGGGCCGCGAATCCGAAGTCCGGGACCTGGGCACCAGGATCGCCGACTGGGACCAGCGCCTGGCAACGCGCCGGGCCACGCTCCAGTCCGTCTACACCAACATGGAGGTGCTGCTCGGCGGCCTCCAATCGCAGTCCACTTGGTTGTCCGGGCAGATTTCCAGCCTCCCGAAGCAGTCCACAGGAGAATAGCCATGACCTACAGTGCCTTTCGCGCCCAGCAGCTCTCGCGCTACAACGACGACGCCGTCCTGTCCGCACCGCCTGCCCGGCTGCTGACCATGCTGTACGACCGCCTCCTGCTGGATGTGAAACGCGCCCGCCTGGCCCAGGAAAGCGCCAATTGGGACTCTGCCCGTGAGAACCTGCTGCATGCCCAAGCGATTGTTGCCGAGCTGCAGTCCACACTCCGTGTGGATCTGTGGGACGGCGCCGCTTCGCTTGCCAGCATCTACGAGTACGCCATGCAGGCGCTCATTGGCGCCAACATCTACCGCGACGTGGAGCGGACCAAGGAGTGCATCGAGCTCCTGGAACCCCTGCGGCAGGGGTGGCACGAGGCGGCGGCGCAGTTGCCCGTGGAGACTGCGTCCGGAGCTGCCTCGGGGCGGGCTCTCGGTGTCGCTTGACGCTTGGTCCGCTGTCCTGGACCGTTTGGAGGCGGACATCGCCCTGGCTGTTTCCGGTGGGTTCCCGCCGTCGTGGGAGCCGCCGCGTGATGCCGGGCCGTTGCCCGTCGCCTTGGAGGCACGGGCACGGCAAGTCCTGGATGCACAGGCCGACGCCATGGACCTCCTGGCCCGCCTGAAGAACGACGCCGGCTCGCAGCTCGGTGCGCTCGCCGCGGTCCCGCCCGGGCCGGGTTCCTCGCGGCCGCTTTTGTTGGACGTGCGCGGCTAACCTCCCGCGGGTGGCCGGCCCAACTGGGTCGCATTTGTGCGCGTTTTGAGCCGTCAAAACGCGCTTAATTGCGACCCAGTTGGGTGCTACGAGGGGGTTAGGCCAGGAATTCCCGGGCTGCCGTGACCAAGGCGTCCGTGCCAATGCCCAGCGTCGGCTGGATCACCGGGGCGAAGTACGGGGAGTGGTTGGACGGCACATCCTCCGGGAGCCGTCCCTTCTCTGCAAACTCCTTGGCGAAATGCGGTTCGATCCCGCCCAGGAACCAGAACACCAGCGGTGCGCCGGCCGCCGTCGCCAGCATCCCGACGTCCTCGCTTCCGGAAACCGGGCCTGGATCGATCACTTGATGGGCGCCGAAAGTGGTCCTGAAAGCCGCATCCACCCTTTTCGCCGCTGAATCGTCGTTGACGGTCAGGGGGAAGCGCTCTTCGTAGTGGAAGTCAGGTTCCTGGGTGGCACCCGAGGCGGTGGCCTCGCTCCGTACAATGCGTTCGACGGCGGCCAGCACCTTCTGGCGCGTCGGCTCGGCGAAGGACCGGATACTGAGACCGAGGGTCGCCGTTTCGGGGATGATGTTGTTCTTGGTTCCGGCGTGGAGTTGGCCGACTGTCACCACCGCCGAATCACTCGGGGCGATTTCGCGGGAAACCACGCCTTGGAGACGGACAGTTGCTGCCGCGGCCATGAGGACGGGGTCAACCGTGGTTTCGGGACGCGACCCGTGACCACCCCGGCCGTGCAGGGTGACGTTGAGCGAATCCGCCGAGGCCATGGCAACGCCGGACCGGAGTCCGAACCAGCCGGCAGGGAACGGGGCCACATGCTGGCCGAGCACCACATCCGGCTTGGGGATGCGATCGTAGAGGCCATCCTTGACCATGGCGTTGGCTCCGCCGCCCCATTCCTCGGCGGGCTGGAACACGGCGATGAGCGTGCCTTGCCACTCCTGCTTCTGGTTGACGAGTTTCTCCACCGCGCCCAGGAGGCAGGTGACATGGACGTCGTGACCGCACGCGTGCATCACGGGCACCTCGCGGCCTTCATGGTCTTCGCCCAGGGCTGTGCTGGCGTAGTCCAGTCCGGTGGCTTCCTTGACGGGGAGCGCGTCCATGTCAGCCCGGAGCATCACCACCGGACCGTCGCCGTTGTTGAGGACGCCCACCACGCCGGTCTTGCCGATGTTGCGGTGCACTGCGAGGCCCAACTCTTCGAGGTGGCCCGCGACGATGCCTGCGGTCCGGACTTCCTGGAAAGAAAGCTCTGGATTTGAGTGCAGGTCTTTGTACAGCTCTTCAAGGTCAATGCCCACGGACTTACCCCTTACCGTTCGACGCCGGGAATGGGGCCAGTGTATCGAGTGGGGCTGATGGGCGCCTGGGTCTCACCCGTCCGGTGCAGACTTGGGTGCATGGCTGCTTCTCAAGAGATCACCACTCAGGAATCCACTGTGGAGGAATGGACCGAGGCCCTGGCCCAGTCCAGTGGTTCACCCGGTGGCGGGGCCGGGACGGGAGTGATGCTCGCCATCGCGGCTTCCCTGACGTCCATGGTGGCGGGATATACGGAGGATGCCGGGGAGGACCTCCAGGACCGGGCACGCACTTTGCGGGAGACCGCTCTTCGCTTGGCTGACAAAGACGCGGTTGCTTCCAAGGCTTTCGGTGCCGCTTTTCGCCTGGACCCCGGACCGCAACGTGAAGAGGCTGTTCGACGGGCATCCGTTGAGGCAGCCAAAGCTTCGGCCGTGCTGGGAGATCACGCAATGGACGCCATTGAGGACCTCGCGTGGTTGGCGACAAACGGGAACCCGGCGCTGATTGCGGACGTCGTTGTGGCCTTCGGGGCCCTGCGCGCTGCGATTGCCGGTGCACGGACCAACGTCAGTTTCGATCTCGCTGCCCTCGCGAAGGACGGGACGCCGTTGGAGAACGTCCGAGCGCAGCACCCCCACTTGTGGGAAACAGTCGGCCGCCTGAGCGACGCCATGGACCGAATCGATGAGCTTACGGCGGCCGTGGACACCAAGGCGGCCCCAACGGACACGTTGTGAGGCCTGCTGTGGGGATACACAGCGGGCCTGCAAGGGAAGCCCGCACGTGGTTTACAAAATTCATTGGCGATTCGCCTAACGCCCTTTCGAACAGTGCCGATAGCTGTTGCTGAGCAGGGATCGCTCGATGCTTGGCCACGGATTGGCCTTTGAACACCACCAGGTGAGGACTTTGTGCTTGAATCCGTGACCTCCGTCGCCCTGGCCAGCGCCATGGACGCGCTTTCTTTGCGCCAACGGACTATCGCCAACAACATCGCGAACGTCAACACGCCCAATTACACGGCCAAACGCGTCTCCTTTGAAGACCAGTTGGCGGCATCCGTCCGCTCCGGTGACGGCACCGTCAACGCCACGATCTCACCTTCCGACGAGCCAACCCGCACGGACGGAAACAACGTCAACCTGGACACGGAGACGCTTTCCAACATCGATACCGTCCTGCGGTACCAGTTTGCCGCCCGGGCCGTCGCCGGGGAATTCACGTCCCTCCGCACGGCATTGAGGACAAACTGATGACCTTCGACGCAATCGGAATCGCAGGCTCGGCACTCACCGTCCACCGCAAGTGGCTCGATGCCGTCTCGGACAACCTCGCCAACATGAACAACGCCTCGCGGACGGACGGGCAAGTGTTCCGTGCCCGCTACATCGAGGCCGCCGAGGGCAACGACGGCCAAGGCGTGTACGTCAAGAGCACCCCTCTGGGTGATGCGACCGGCCGGATCGTCTACCAGCCGGACCACCCCCTGGCCGACGCCAACGGGAACGTGAAGTACCCGGACATCGATCTGGCCGAACAGATGGGCACCCTGATCGTCGCCCAGCGCGGTTACCAAGCCAACGCGCAAGTGGTGGACCGCGCCCGTGAAACGTACTTGGCAGCACTTGAGATAGGAAAGTCCTGATGGCCCTGGGTCCTGTTGAGAGCGTCCAAGGCGTCAGCGGAACCGGTTATGCGGGCAGTGCCAAGCCAGCCAGCACCGGCGGTGACTTTGGCACGGCCCTGACTGGCGCCGTCGACGATTTGCAGTCCTTGCAGTCGGCCTCCAAGGAACTGGCTGTGTCTGCAGTGACAGGCAACCTGGATGACATCCACAAGGCAACGCTTGCTGCCACGCGCGCCCAAGTGACGTTCGAGTTGGTTGCCGCCGTGCGCAACAAGGGCGTTGACGCGTTCAACGAGATCATGAGGATGCAGGCCTGATGCCACCGGCAATTTCCCAGTTCTTCCGCAAGCTCGGCAGCGGCATGCAGGCGTTCAGCCCTGCCCAGCGGACGCTCGCCATCCTGGGTGTGGCGGTGTTGGTCCTGGGTGGCGTGGCGTTGACCGCCTGGCTGGGAAAGCCCGCCTACTCGCCGCTGTTTTCCGGGTTGAAGGACACGGACGCCAACAGCATCGTGGAGCAGCTCCGCAAGGACAACATTCCCTACGAACTGAGCAACGGCGGATCCACCATCCTGGTCCCCGAGGACAAGGTCTATGACGAACGCCTGAAGGCCGCAGCGGCCGGACTGCCCACCGCCGCAGCCACGGGCTATTCCTTGCTGGACAAACTGGGCGTCACGTCTTCGGAATTCCAGCAATCCGTGACGTACAAGCGCGCGTTGGAAGGGGAACTCAGCACCACCATCCAGGCCATGGACGGAGTGAAGTCCGCGGCCGTCCAGCTCGCCATTCCGGAAAAGTCGGTGTTCGTCTCCACCACCCCGGACGCCACGGCATCGGTGTTCGTGCAAACCCAGCCGGGAACAACGCTGTCCTCGGACAAGGTCCAGGCCATTGTGCATTTGACCTCCGCGGCGATCGAGAACCTGAAACCCACCAACGTTTCCGTGGTCGATTCGCAAGGCAACGTGCTCTCCACCGTTGGCGCGGGAGCTACGGGGTCCTCGTCCAAGCAGGCAACGGACTACCAGCAGCGCACCTCGGATGCCGTCCGGTCCGTGCTGGACAGCGTTGTGGGTCCGGGGAACGCCACCGTGGCCGTGGCCGCGGACGTCACCGCGGAATCGGCCCAGCAACGCAGCGAGACCTTTACCCCCGCCACCAATACCCCCGCGCTGAGCGAGTCCACCAAAACCGAGAAGTACACGGGCACCGGCGGTGGCGCGTCCGGGGTGCTCGGTCCGGACAACATCGCTGTTCCCGGTGGCACGGCGGCCAACGGTTCGTACGATTCCAACGACACCACCAAGAACAACGCGGTCAACAAAGTCACCGAGGACCGGACCATCCCGCAGGGCGCCGTCAAACGCCAGACCATCTCAGTGGCCATCAACCAATCCGCCGCCGGGGGAGTGAACGTTGACTCCGTGCGCGCTTTGGTGACGGCTGCTGCGGGCATCAACACGGCCCGCGGCGATGTGGTGACGGTGGAGGTCCTGCCGTTCAGCACGGCCGCGGCTGACAAAGCAGCGCAGGCACTCGGCAGCGCCCAGGCGGACGCAGAGGCTGCCAAGGACGCAGCGCTCATGAACACCCTCATCATGGCCGGAAGCATCCTCCTCGCCGCGATTGCCCTGATCGTGACCGTGCTGATCATCCTCAAGCGCCGCCAGCAACGTGAACCAGTGGACCTCGGCGAACGCCTGGACTACGAGGCACTGCCCGAAGCCATCCCCACCCCGGCCATCGCCGGGCCGCCCACCACAGCCATCGAGCTAACCTCCATCCAGCCCGTAGCCCCGCTGGAGCCAACCCCGGCCCTGCCTTTGCCTGGCTCCGAAGCACTCGACGGCGAACTCAAGCGGGCCCAGATCGAGGCCATGGTGGCAGACAACCCGGCCCGCACCGCGGAGTACTTGCGGGGACTCATGGATGAAAGGCAGTCGGTGTGAGCCTCCCGGAAGCCTCAGCCCTGAACGGGGTGCAGAAGGTGGCGGTGGTGCTCATGCAGATGAGCCCATCGAGTGCGGCGGCGGTCATGGCCCAGTTTTCCGAATCCGAAGCTGAGGACATCGCCGCGGAGATCGTCCGTCTCCGCCGTGTCTCCTCCGTGGTGGCGGACCACGTCATCAACGAGTTCCACGGACTGGCCGTCAGCGGCCGCCGCACTGCCCGCGGCGGCCAGGAATTCGCCGTCGGGCTTCTTGAAGCGTCCTTCGGCGCGGACAAAGCTGCCGGCTTCATGGACCGCCTCGCCTCAACCATGGCCGGGAAGTCCTTCGAGTTCCTGGAAATGATGGACCCCGGGCAGATCCTTGCCCTGATCGACGGGGAGTTGCCGCAAACCATCGCACTGATCCTGGCCCACCTGCGTCCCGGAAAAGCCTCCGCCGTCATGTCCGGGTTGGGCGACACCCAGCGCATCGAGGTTGCCCGGTGCATCGCGACCATGGGCTCGGCCTCCCCCGAAGCGGTGGGCATCGTGGCCGAGACCCTCAAGGTGCGCGCCGGCGCGGTGATGTCGCAACGGAAAACCAACGAAATTGTGGGCGGCATCCAGCCGTTGGTGGACATCATCAACCGCTCGGACGTCAATACCGAACGCTCCGTGCTTGACGGCCTGGGCACCGTGGACCCGGACTTGGCGACCGAGGTACGTGCCCGGATGCTCACGTTCGTGGACATCGTGAAGCTGGAGCCGCGGGATATCCAGCAGATCCTCCGCGGCGTCAGCGCCGACGTCCTTGCCGTTGCCATGAAGGGCGCCCCGCCAGTGGTACTGGACACGGTCCGCGCCAACATGTCCGGCCGCAACCTGGAGATCCTCGAGTCCGAAATGGCCTCATCAGGTCCGGTCAGGGCCTCGCAGGTAGAGGAAGCACGGGCGGACATCGTCCGGTCCATCCGCGAACTCGAAGCGGCGGGTGCCATTGTTGTCCGGCGCGGGGACGAGGACGACTTTGTCTACTGAGCCGTACACCCGCGTTACGTTCCCGGAACTCCGCACGGAGCAACCTTCCTCAGAGCGGGGATTCACCCAGGGCCACGCTGCCGGCTACGCGGCCGGGATGCAGGCCGCGGCCGCAGAACAGCGCCGCTTGCGTGAACAGTTGTTGGCTGAGCACGCAGAAAGGCTCGACGCCGGTCGCTCGGCTGTTGCGCGGGCCGTCGCCGTCCTGGAGGCGGCAGCTTCGGCCGCGCAACGCCGCCAGGAGGTTGCCGTCGCCGGGATCGAGCACGTGCTCGCTGCCGGTGCGTTGGAACTCGCGGAGGCGATCCTCGGCTACGAGCTCGCCCACGGAGAACGGACGGCGCGGGCAGCCCTGGACCGCGCGCTCGGACAGGGCGACGGAACCGTGACTGCCGTTCGCCTGCACCCTGGTGACGTGGCCGCGTTGGAAGCTGCCGGCGTCGTGCCTCCGGCAGGTGTTGAACTCAAGGCCGACCCCGCACTCAACCCGGGCGACGCCGTCGGCGACTATCCGCACGGCTGGATCGACGCGCGGCTGGGATCCGCGGTGGACCGGGCGCGCCAAGCACTGATGGGCGGCCTGGCGTGAGGGGCCTCGCAGCCGCCGTTGCCGCAGCCGCGCCGCAACGCGTGGGAACCGTGACGTCCGTGCTCGGGCTGGGGCTGGAAGTCGCCGGGCTGGAATGCGCGGTCGGGGAACTGGTGACGGTTGGCACTGGAGCCGACGCGCTCGACGCCGAGGTTGTGGCCTCCGTTGCCGGGGGAGTGCGGTGCATGCCCCTTGGCCGGCTCACCGGCATTGCCGCAGGAGCTCCGGCACGGGCTGCCGGGACTTCGGTGTTGGTTCCTACCGGTGCCGGGTTGTTCGGGCGCGTGCTGGATGCGCTGGGCAGGCCGATTGACGGGAAAGGACCCCTGCTCTGCGCCGGCAAGGTGCCGATGGACCAGGAAGCGCCGAATGCCATGCGCCGGGCGCGCATCGACACCCCACTCCAAACCGGAGTCCGTGTGCTGGACACCCTTTGTACCCTGGGTCGCGGGCAACGCCTTGGATTGTTCGCCGGCTCGGGCGTGGGCAAGTCCTCGCTGCTGTCCATGGTGGCCAGGGGTACTGACGCTGAGGTCTCCGTGATTGCCTTGGTGGGGGAGCGTGGGCGTGAAGTGCGCGAGTTCCTCGAGGACGACCTCGGCGCAGAGGGCCTGGCCCGGTCCGTGGTGGTGGTCGCTACCTCGGACGAACCCGCCCTCATGCGGCTCCGGGCGGCGGTCACGGCAACCCGGATCGCGGAGTCGTTCCGGGAAGCCGGGAAGGACGTGGTCCTGATGATGGACTCCCTGACGCGCGTCGCCATGGCCCAGCGAGAGATAGGGCTTTCCGCTGGTGAGCCGCCCGCGACGCGCGGGTACCCGCCGTCGACCTTTTCCGTGCTGGCGAGGCTCCTGGAACGTGCCGGAACCGCGGAAACCGGCTCCATCACCGGCATCTACACAGTGCTGGTGGACGGGGACGACCACAACGAGCCGATCGCCGACGCCGCGCGCTCCATCCTGGACGGGCACGTGGTCCTTGACCGGAAGCTCGCGGTCACGGGGCACTTCCCCTCGGTGGATGTGCTCGGCTCGGTGTCCCGCGTGGCGTCGAAGGTTACCGCGCCCGAACAGGCCGCGCTCGCGGTTGCGTTGCGGAGGGTTCTCGCGGCTCGTCGTGCGGCACAGGACCTGATCGACGTCGGTGCCTACCGGCACGGCAGCAACCCCTTGGTGGATGCCGCACTGGACAACGAGGCTGCCATCAACCAGTTCCTGCGGCAGGGGATGGGTTTGCCCTCCTCAATGGCCGATTCGTGGGCCGGACTTGCCCGGTTGGCCGCTGCGTTTGGCGTGGAAGGATCCGTATGAACCGACAATTCTCCCTGGCAGGGCTGCTCAGGCTGCGGCAGGCCGAGCAGAAGGCTGCCGAATCCGGATTGGCTACGGCGAACTCTCGGTCATCCTCTGTGCGTGAACGGCGGGCCGAAGCCCGTGCAGCCTTGGCGGATTCTTCGGGTGCCGTTGGTTCGCTGGGGGATTCTGCCACCTTGTTGGGCATTGCCGCCGCGCGTGCTGCTTCGCAGAGCATGCTTGCCGAACTCGATGCCCTGGCTGCTGTTACAGACGCCGAGGCCGCGGCTGCCAAGGACGAATACACCGAGGCCAGGCGCCGGGCCGTTGGGCTGGAGAAACTCGAAACCCGCCACGACGCCGCCTTTCTCGCTGCCGAACTCCGGGCCGAACAAGGTGCCCTGGACGAGATTGCTTCCGCCGCGTGGCACCGGAAGGCGGGCTCATGAGCATGGTTGAGGCGCTGGGCAGGATCCAGAGCATTGAGGCGTCCCTGCAGCAGTTGTCGGAGCGTTCTGCTGCTGCCGTTTCGGTGGCCTCCTCGGCATCATCCGCATCTTTCGCCTCGGCGCTCAGCTCGGCGATGGGAACCTCCGACGTTTCCGCCCTGCTCTCCCCAGCAGGAAGCCCGACGGCGGTCACGGCTGGAAGCACGACGGCGGTCACGGCTGCTGCCGCTACCGGCAGCACTGCCGGGGGAGTCACAGGTGACGCCGTGGTTGCTGCAGCCAAGAAGTACATTGGTGTGCCCTACGTATGGGGTGGGACCAACCCGGCTACGGGAATGGACTGCTCCGGCTTTGTGCAGAGGGTCTTCAAGGATCTGGGCGTGGAATTGCCCCGGGTGGTGAGCGACCAGATGCAGAAGGGCACACCCGTCGCTTCGCTGGCCGAGGCCAAACCCGGTGACCTTCTGGTGAGCTACGGCGGCGAGCACATCTCCATTTATTTGGGGAACGGCAAGGCGATCGACGCGCCCGTGCCCGGACAGACCATCCAGATCCGCGATGCCTGGGAGAAGTACTCCAACCTGACCTCCATCCGCCGGATCGTCCCGGCTGGGGGTTCGTGATGCAGGTGCTTGGCTGCTCTCCGCGGGGACCTCTGCCGGGCTTACTGGGTAGCACGGATGCTTCGGGTGTTGCGGGCGGGTCCTTCGATGCTGTGCTGGGCGGGATGCTGGAGACCCCCGGCACGGATGGAGCCGCCGGCGCTCTGGGTGGTGCGGGCTCCGGGGGTTCATTCGTGACGGGTAAGGGAGCGACCGAGGATGCGTCCTCCGCGGCTGCGTCCGGCCGATTCGTGGGTTCGCTGCAGGGTGTGTCGGGCGCACGGCATGATTCGCAGCTGGGCATCGAAGTGGCCGATGATGTTGCGTCGCCCACCGGCCGTTTAGATGACACGCTGTCCATTCGACGAGTCCTTCCGTCTGATGCGCAGGTAGCCGTCGAAATGGACGCAGCGGTCGTAGCCAACCCCGGCGTCACTCAGCCAGGCACACCAGGAGCCGACGCATCCGCGCAGCCAGGCGCCGCCGTCGTACACCCCAGCGGTGGCCAGGGTGGTGCCCGGATTGTTGGAGTGGGTTCCACGTCGGCGGTGTTTGGTGGCGGGCCGGGGTCGGCGAGTGCCTCCGCGGCAGGCTCAGCCCATGCCGGGATTGTTGGAGTGGGTTCCACGTCGGCGGTGTCTGGTGGCGGTGCCTTGGCCGGTTCGGGCTCCGATGCTGATGCTGCGTCTGGCCGATTCGTGGGCTCGCTGCCGATCATGCCGGGCGCACGGCATGATTCGCAGCTGGGCATCGAGTTGGAGGTATCCGGTGCTGGGAAGTCTGACCGTTTAGACGACTCGCTGTCCATTCGACGACTCCTGCCGTCTAATGCGCAGGTAGCCGTCGAAACGGGCTTGGCTTCGAACCTCGCGCCCGGCACTAGCGTGCCTGGTGCCGGCGTGACACTCGCCAGCGGTGGCCAAGGTGGTGCTGCGATTGGCGGGCCGGGGTCGGCGGGGGCCTCCGCGGCGGGCTCAGCCCATGCCGGGATTGTTGGAGTGGGTTCCACGTCGGCGGTGTTTGGTGGCGGGTCCGTGGCCGGTTCGGGCTCCGATGTTGAGGCTACGTCTGGCCGATTCGTGGGCTCGCTGCCGATCATGCCGGGCGCACGGCATGATCGGCAGCAGGGCATCGAGTTGGAGGTATCCGGTGCTGCGAAGTCTGTCCGTTTAGACGACTCGCTGTCCATTCGACGACTCCTGCCGTCTACTGCGCAGGAAGCCGTCGAAACGGATACAGCGGTCGTAGCCAACCCCGGCCCGGCCGTGAATCAGCTAGCCACACCAGGAGCCGACGCAGCCGCGCAGCCAACCGCCGCCGTCGTGCACCCCAGCGGTGGCCAAGGTGGTGCCGGGGTTGTTGGAGTGGGGTTCACGTCGGCGGTGTTTGGTGGCTGGTCCGTGGCCGGTTCGGGCTCCGATGTTGAGGCTGCGTCTGGCCGATTCGTGGGCTCGCTGCGGGGTGTGCCGGGCGCACGGCATGATTCGCAGCAAGGCATCGAAATGGAGGTATCCGGTGCTGGGAAGTCTGACCGTTTAGACGACTCGCTGCCCATTCGACGACTTCTTCCGTCTACTGCGCAGGGAGCCGTCGAAATGGACGCAGCGGTCGTAGCCAACCCCGGCACGGCCGTCACTCAGCCAGCCACACCAGGAGCCGACGCATCCGCGCAGCCAACCGCCGCCGTCGTACACCCCAGCGGGAAAGCGGCGCCGGGCCAAACCACCCCGGACCAAAGCGCACCTGCTCCTGTACAGCCAGCCCCAACTCAAGCGGCGCCGGACCAAGCCACACCGGACCAAAGCGCACCAGCTCCAGTAATGCCCGCCCCGACCCAAGCGGCACCGGGCCAAACCACACTGGACCAAGCCACACTGAACCAAGCCGCACCAGCTCCTGTACAGCCTGCCCCGACCCAAGCGGCGCCAGGCCTAACCGCACCCGTGCAACCCACGCAGGCCCAGCCCCCAAACCCGGCCGCGCTGCACCAACAAGCACTGAACCACCCGCCACTGAACCACCAGCTCGCCCGTCCCCTGTTCGCATTGGCCTCGGCCCAGCCCGGGGAGCACGTGATGACCCTGCGGGTGTCGCCGGAGGACCTGGGTCCGCTGACGGTGCGGGCGCACATCGACCACGCGGGCGTGCGGATCGAATTGTTCGCTGCTGGGGACGCCGGACGGGAGGCGGTCCGCCACGTGCTGCCCGAACTGCGTCGGGGCCTGGAGGATGCCGGGGCCAGCCTGAGCTTGTCGTCGCAGGACCACCCGCAGGACAGCCCGCAGGATGCGCCAACGGACAGGGGAGACCATCGGCGCCACGAACCGGCTTTCCAGGCACCAGTGCCCCGAAGCGTCGCAACCGGACGTGAACCGGAGCAACCTACGCACGACCCCGAAACCAACCGGCTCGACGTCCTCGTCTGACGCAAAGGAGAGAACAGCATGACCGTCCAAGCCATACCCAGCGCGGTGCAGGCCACCACCAGCCAGACTGTGCGCAAGCCCGTCCAGGCGATGGATTCCGAGGTCTTCATGCATTTGCTCGTAACGCAGCTGAGGTACCAGGATCCCAGCGCGCCGATGGACACCAACCAGATGATGAGCCAGTCGGTCCAGTTGTCCATGATGGAGAAAATGACTGAACTCACGGCTGGTTCCAAGGAGAGCTTCTCGCTCCAGATGCGCACGGCTGCGGCCCAGATCATCGGGACCACGGTGGACTACGCGCTCGCCGATGGAACCAAGGGCTCGGGCATTGCAACCTCCGTGTCCTTCGCTGACGGAGTTCCGCTGGTCAGCGTCGGCGACAAAAAGGTCCCGCTGGACAACATCACCGGCATCACCGCCGGGACACCCGCCGCCGGGACACCCGCCGCCTAAACACCCGCCGCCTGAACACAGCACAACACACAGACCCCCGAAGAAAGGCAACACCATGCTCCGTTCGCTGTACTCCGGAATTTCCGGCCTCCGCGCCCACCAGACCATGCTCGACGTCACCGGCAACAACATCGCCAACGTCAACACCACGGGCTTCAAGTCATCGTCGGCGCAGTTCCAGGACACGCTGTCCCAGCTGACGCAGGGCGCCGCCGCACCACAGGAAGGAACCGGCGGATCCAACCCCGCCCAGGTGGGCCTTGGTGTAAGGGTGGCCGGCGTGAGCACCAACTTCGGCCAGGGTTCGTCGCAGAGCACCGGCCGCGGCACGGACCTCATGATTTCGGGCGAGGGCTTTTTCGTGACGGCGAAGGGAACCCAGCAGTTCTATACCCGCGCGGGCAACTTCCAGTTGGATGCGTCCGGCCGTTTGACCACGCCCGACGGCGGCATCCTCCAAGGCTGGTCCGCCACCAACGGCGCGGTGAATGTGGGCGGACTGACGGGGCCCATCACGTTGTCCCCGAACACCACCGCCCCTGCCGTGGCAACGACGGCTGCCTCACTGGGTGGCAACCTGCCTTCGGATGCGGCGGTGGGCACCTCGCTGGAGCGCCAGGTCAAGGTGTTCGACGGCAACGGTGCCGAACGCGCACTCACGCTCACGTTCAGCCGCACGAACACGGGCTGGAGCGTTGCCGGTGCCGACGCCAACGGTGCCACGGGATCCGGCGCCCTGACCTTCGCCAATGGTGCCCTGACGTCCGGCGGCTCATTGAACGTGGGCGGGATCAACGTGGATCTCGGCGTGGTCACCGGGTTCGCGCAGATGAGCACGCTGACGGTGACGGGCCAGAACGGCGCCGAGGCCGGCAAGCTCGAGTCGTTCACCTTGGCTGCCGACGGTTCCCTGGTAGGCGCCTTCAGCAACGGCAGCACGCAGGTATTGGCCAAAGTGGCGCTGGCCAAGTTCACCAACGCCGAGGGCCTGGAGAAAGCCGGCGGCTCGTCCTACGTTGCTACGGCCAACTCCGGCGCAGCCCAGCTTGGGGTCCCCGGCGACGCTGGCCTGGGCTCGCTCACCTCGGGTTCCTTGGAGATGTCGAACGTGGACCTGTCCCAGGAGTTCACCAACCTGATTGTGGCCCAGCGCGGCTTCCAGGCGAACGCCCGCATCATCACCACCTCGGACGAGGTCCTGCAGGAACTGAGCAACCTGAAGCGCTAGTCCGCAACGGATCCTGCCCGTTGGCCAATCCGCATGGACCAACAGGGCAGGATCCGCTAACGCTCCGCCCCTCCCGGCCGACAGTAGGAAGTACAGCCACCCCAAGCCAAAGCAGAACAGCACATGATCGTTGTCACCCGCCTCAACGGCACACGCTTCGCCGTCAATCCGGACATCCTGGAGCGGATCCATGAAAGTCCGGATACGCATTTGGTGACGCTCGACGGCGCCGCGTACGTGGTGCGCGAATCGCTGGTTGAGGTGGTGGAACTGATCGCGGAATACCGGGCAAACGTGCTGCGGCGGGCTCAGGACCTGCCGCGGGTGACCGGTTACCCGCTCAGCCTGGTGCCCCAGGCAAACGAACAAAACGACCCCCGAAACGGAAGGTAGCCCGTGACAATCATCGGCCTGCTGCTCGCCTTTGCCTCCGTGGTGGTCATGGTCACCCTGGAGCACGCCAACCTGATGTCCCTGCTCCTGCCGGCGCCCATGGTGCTGGTTTTCGGGGCAACCATTGCCGTGGGGCTGGCCGGGAACACCCTCCCGGATGTCATCCAGTCCTTCAAGCAGGTCCCCAAGGTGTTCATGGGCAAGCCGGCCAAGGCCAGCGCGAGCATCGATGAACTGGTCCGCCTGGCGGAGAAGGCCCGCAGCGAGGGGTTGCTCTCCTTGGAAGAAGAGGCCAACAACGCCAAGGACCCGTTCCTTGCCCGTTCCCTCCAGAACATCGCCGACGGCACGGATGCCGAGGAACTCCGCCTCCTCATGGAGGACGAGATCGATACCCGGATGCGCGCCGACCACGTGGCTTCGAAGTTCTTCGCAGCCCTGGGCGGCTATGCACCCACCATCGGCATCATCGGCACGGTTGTCTCCCTGACCCACGTGCTGGAGAACCTGTCCTCGCCGGACCACCTGGGACCGATGATTGCCGCAGCCTTCGTCGCTACCCTGTGGGGCCTGCTCTCCGCGAACTTCATCTGGCTCCCGATCAGCGCCAAGCTCAAGCGCCTCTCCGAGCTTGAGGTGGAGCGGATGAACCTGCTCATGGAAGGCCTACTTGCGGTGCAGAGCGGTACCCAGCCGCTGCTCCTGGCCGAGCGCCTCCGCGCCATGGTTCCGGCGGATCCCAAGTCCAAGTCCACCAAGGACAAAGCGGACGACGGCGGCAAGACCGGCAAGCTCACAGCGTCAAGGGCCGCATGAGGTCGCGCAGGAAACGTGGCGCGCAACTCGAAGAGCACCACGTGGACGAGCGCTGGATGGCGTCCTACATGGACATGGTCACGGTTCTCATGTGCATGTTCATCGTTCTCTTTGCCATGTCTTCGGTGGACCAGATCAAGTTCGAGAAGCTCCGGAATTCCCTGGCCACGGGCTTCGGGACGGAGATCAGCCAGAAGGTGGACACGGCCAGCGGCGTGGTGGTCCCCGGTGAACTGACTACCTCCAACGGCGAGGGGTTCTCCCCGCTGGACCTGGCCACGCAGGAAGTCAACAAACTCACAGCCCTGCAGGGAGCCATGCAGACCCAGCTCCAATCCCAGGGCCTGGACAAGAACGTGGAGTTCGTGGTGGGGGAGCGGGGCCTGACGGTGAAACTGGTTGGCTCGCAGACGTTCTTCCAGCCGGACATGCCGGACCTGACTCCCAAGGCCGTGCAGATCCTCACGGCCATTGCGCCAACGGTTGTTGGTTCCGGTCTCGAAGTGATGATTGAGGGCCACGCAGCCAAGGGGTACACCGCTTACGCCTCCACGTGGGAACTCTCCGCGGCGAGATCGGTGAACGTCCTCAGGTTCTTCGTGGACCAATCCGGGATGCCGGCAGCCAAAATCGGGGCCGTTGCCTTCGGCTCCGCACGGCAAGTCACCGACGACTCCACCGAAGAGCTCATGGAACTCAACCGGCGCGTGGACGTGGTGCTGGTGTCGAACCGGCCGGAGGATATCCGCGCGCTCATCCCGCAAGCCATGGAGGCGCAGACACATGACTCGGCGGCTGCAGCCAAGGCGGCGAAGTAGGCAGGAAAATGGCCTTACACGCGCAAGTTACCTGCCGATAGTGCCATCCGTGGGAGAACAGGAAGATCGCGCGGCCGAACGCCAGCGCACTGTGGACGTCTATGACTTCCGCAGGCCCACAACCCTGCCCCGCCAGCACAGCCGTGTCCTGGAAGTGGCTTTCGAAACGTTCGCCCGGCAATGGGGCACCCAGCTCACGGCCAAGGTCCGGCTGAAATCCACGGCAACGCTGGAACAGTTGAGCATGCAGAGCTACGACGAGTACTCCGCATCCCTGCCGTCCGTGACCTCCATGGTGCTGTGCCGGATCCAGGACAGCGACTCCCGCCTGGTGATCCAGTTCCCGGCAACGGCGGCCTTGTCCTGGTTGAGCCGCATGCTGGGTGGCTCCGCGGACACGACCGTGCCCGAACGGAAGTTCACGCAAATCGAGCACGCCCTCGTCTCCCGCATGGTGGAGGAGGTCCTTGAGGACCTGAAGTACTCCCTGGGCAATCTCTTGACGCAGTCCGTGACCATGGACGGCATCCAGTACAACTCCCAGTTCGCCCAAGCGGCCGCACCGTCCGAGTTGATGATCGTGGCCGGCTTCAGCGTGAACGTCGGCGAGACCCAGTGCGCCGCCACCCTGGCCATCCCCGCGGACGTCCTCCTCACCAAGTTGGGCGACGTGAACCCCACCGTCCACAGCGTGGACAACGAGTCGTTGGTTCGGACCCAGCTCGCCCAGGTTCCAGTCGACGTCGCCATCCAGTTGACCCCCGCACAGGTGACTCCCGCGCAGATCCTGGAACTCGCCGTCGGCGATGTCCTGCCTCTTCCGCACCTGGAAAACCGGCCGTTCGACGTCACCATCAACGGCACCCGCCTGGCCACCGCCGCGGCCGCCAGGCACGGCTCACGCGCCGCCGCCGTCATTGTCACAACCGAGGAGCACCAGCGATGAGCATCACCCTGACCCTGCAGGAAGCGGCAGCCGAGCGACTGGCCCAGCACCTGCCGGCCTCGTCGCTGCTGACGGTGGCGGGGATTGTCCCCGCCGAAGCTGCAGCCCCTTATGCGTCCCCTGCGGTGACGGCGACGTTCGTCGGTGCGTCCACGGCGGACTTTGCGTTGCTGCTGGTGGACAATTCCTTCCTGGCCGCTGCCGGAGGTGCGGTTGCGAGTGCACAGTTCTCTGCAGGCGACGTCCTGCGTCCCGCCTTGGAACAGGCAGCGTCGGCGTTCGACGCCGGTGTGCTGGGGGAGTTGCGGGAGGCAGATGCCGCCGGGCTGCTGCAGGACCCCGCCACTGTGGTCTTTGAGTTGAGCGACGGGGGAGCCCCGTTCGGTTGGTTCGCCGTCCGCGTCCGGGATAACGACGCCGGTCCCTCCCGCGGCGCCCAGGACGCCGATGTCTCTGCCCGCCTGGGCCTCATCAGCAACGTGGAAATGGCCCTGACCGTGGAGATCGGCCGGACGCGGATGTCCGTGCGTGACGCCCTGGCGCTGGAGCCGGGCAAGGTGATTGAGCTTGACCGTTCGGCCGGTGCCCCTGCGGATGTCCTGCTCAACGGACGGCTGATCGCGCACGGCGAAGTTGTGGTGGTGGACCAGGACTATGCCGTACGCATCACCCGGATCCTGGACGGGGCAGAGGGAACGTTCTAGATGGATTCCTTCATCCTGGGACTTCGGGTGGTTGTTGCCCTCGGCGCCGTGCTTGCCGTGATCTGGCTGCTGCAGCGCCGCCTGGGCAAAGGCAAGGGCCGTCGCCGTGCCGATTCCACGCTGAGCGTCGTTAGCCGCCAAGCCCTGGGGCAGAAGGCTTCCGTGGTGGTGGTGGACGCCGGAGACAAGCGGTTCCTGCTGGGCGTCACAGAGCACAATGTCACGGTCCTGCACACCAGCGACGCTCCGGTGCTTGCTGCCGAGGTGGTGGAAGCCGCGCCGCAGAAGGTCATCGAGGAGCAAAGCTTCGCCCAATTGTTCCGGCAGGCGTCGGCGGAATCCGTACCCCGGACTGAGTTGGTCACGGGCCAGATTCCCGTGGTCCGGCGCCGGGCGGACCTGCACCGGCGGACACCGGCCCAGGCCCACCCGCTGCACGGTTCCATCCTTTCCGCTTCCACGTGGCGCCAGGCCTCCGATGCCTTCAGGGGACGCCGCAATTGATCCGTTCTGCTGGTTCCGGATTCCCGGTGCCACCTGCAACAGCCTTGCTTGCCGCGCCACCCCGCGCTGCCCGGCTGTGCTTCCTGGCGCTGTGGGCACTCCTGCTCACGGTGGCCTTGGTGTGGCTGGGCATGGCTGCGGCCCACGCTGCCCCCATTGATCCCACGGCCCCCACTCCACCCACCCCGCCGGCCACGCCGGAAGGCAGCGGTAACGTCAGCATCAACATCAACGGCCTGGACGGTGCACCGTCCTCGGCGGTGGTCACCCTCATTGGGATCACCTTGCTGTCCGTGGCTCCGGCCTTGCTGCTGATGATGACCTCGTTCACCAAGATCTTCGTGGTGCTGGCCATGACCCGTAACGCACTCTCGCTCCCGGCCATTCCGCCCAATCAGGTCCTCGCAGGCCTGGCCCTCTTCCTGTCCTTGTTCGTCATGTGGCCGGTGGTGTCTGACATCAATACGGTGGCGGTCCAGCCCTACTTGAACGGAGGACTGGACTTCAACGGAGCAATGTCCGCGGGGTGGACGCCGTTGCAGCACTTCATGCTGGCCCACACCCGGGAGGAGGACATTGCCCTCATGACCCGGGCGGCCAACATGGCGAACCCGGCCAACCCCGAAGCGGTCCCGCTGCAGACGCTGGTTCCGGCCTTCATGATTTCCGAACTCCGGGCCGCGTTCATCATCGGCTTCGTGATCTTCATTCCGTTCCTGGTGATCGACCTTGTGGTCTCGGCGGCGCTGATGTCCATGGGCATGATGATGCTTCCTCCGGTGATGATCTCGCTGCCCTTCAAGATCCTGCTGTTCGTGCTGGTTGACGGTTGGGGCTTGGTGATCACGTCCCTGATCCAGAGTTATGCGAGCGGCTGATGGATACCAACGCCGTCCTGGACATTTGCCTCCAGGCCATGATCGTGGCCGCCAAACTGGCCGCGCCCACGCTGGTCACCGCCCTGGTGGTTGGCCTGGCCATTTCGCTCCTGCAATCCATCACCCAGTTGCAGGAAGCCACGCTTTCCTTCGTCCCGAAGGCCGTTGCCGTGGCCATCGCTTTGGTGGTGTGCGGCCACTGGATGATCTCGGAAATGGTCACGTTCACCAACGAACTCTTCGCGCGCATCCCCGGACTGATCGGTGGCGCGTGAGGTGGACATCCCCATCAACCAGGAGTGGATCCAGGTCCTGCTGCTGGCCTCGGTCCGCATGACGGCCTTCCTGGTGGTGGCTCCGCCCTTTGCCCATCACGCGATTCCTGCCCGGATCAAGGCCATGCTCGGCATCGGCCTGGGCCTGGCTGTCTCGCAGCGCCTCTCCGCCGACGCCGTCCCCAAGGACACCGCGGGTTTCATCACGGCAGTGGTCTTGGAACTGGTTACCGGCCTGGTCCTCGGGTTCCTGGTGATGGCCGTGTTCGCCGCCATCCAATCCGCGGGCAGCCTGATCGACCTTTTCAGCGGTTTCCAGATGGCGCAGGCCTTCGACCCCCAGATGATGGTCAACGGCGCCCAGTTCACCAGGCTCCTGCAGATGGCTGCGCTCGCGCTGCTGTTCGCCTCGGACGGCTACCAATTGGTCATCGGCGGCCTCACGGGCAGCTTCAACGCGCTCCCGCTGGCCGGCGGCATCGACCTCAGCAAGCCGGTGGATGCCATGGTGGGGGCAATTACCGGGATGTTCATCTCCGCGGTCCAGATCGCGGGCCCGCTGCTGGTGGTCCTCGTGCTGGCCGACGTCGGACTTGGTCTCCTCACGCGCGTGGCTCCGGCATTGAACGCCTTCTCGCTCGGGTTCCCGCTGAAAATCTTCATCACGCTGGCCTTGGCGGGCTTCCTGTTCCTGGCGTTGCCTCGGCTGGTCGCGAGTTTGGCCGAGTTGGCCGCACGGACCGTGCTGGGGGTGGGGTAGTGGCGGATTCGCAGGAGAAAACCGAACAAGCCACGGACAAACGCATGCGGGAAGTCCGGCAGAAGGGCCAACTCTCCAGGTCGCAGGACCTCATGGCCTGGCTTGCGGTAGGCGGCGCTGCTGCGATGCTTCCAGCCACCATCGACCATGCGTCGAACGCCGCGGTGGACCAACTGTTCACGGTCAAGGGCGTCATGGCTGATCCCGACCCCGCCAAGGCCATTGCCGCGCTGGAGGCCGGGCTGGGTTCCCTCGGCGGAATCCTCGGCCCGCTGCTCCTGGTGGTTACTGTGGTGGTCCTGGCCGGCTCCGCGCTGCAGGGCGGAATCCGTTTCAAGAAGTTCCGCCCCGAGTTCGAGCATTTCAACCTGCTCGCCGGCTTCAAGCGCATGTTCGGTGCGCAGGCACTATGGGGAGGTGTCAAAGCGTTGCTGAAGACCGCCGTCGTGGGTCTTGTCCTGTACACCGTGATCCAGGGGCTGACGCCCGTGCTCCTGACCGCGGGCGGACTGCCCGTGGCGGGTGTGCTCGCGGCGGCCGCAGGCGGGATCGGTGCGCTCATCCAGTTCGCCGTGGTGGCCGGTCTCATCCTGGCCGCGGCCGACATTGTCGTGGTGATGCGCCGCAACCGGAAGAAGACCCGGATGTCCAAGAAGGAAGTCCAGGACGAGAACAAAAACACCGACGGCGACCCCCTGGTCAAGTCGCACCGGCGTTCACGCCAACTGAGCATGAGCCGCAACCGCATGATCGCCTCGATCGCGGACGCCGACGTCGTGCTGGTGAACCCGACGCACGTGGCAGTTGCGTTGAAGTACGACGCCGGTAAATCGGCGCCTCGCGTCGTGGCGAAGGGGGCCGGGGTCATTGCTGCCCGCATCAGGGAGGAAGCCGAGAGCAAGGGCGTGCCCATGGTGCAGGACATCCCCTTGGCACGTGCCCTGCATTCGGCCTGTGACCTGGGACAGGAGATCCCCGTGGAGCTGTACCGTTCCGTGGCCGCGGTCCTGGCCTTCGTGATGTCGCTCAAGAACCGCGGGACATCACGCGGAATCCATCGCATGAAGGAAGGTTTGCTGGCATGAACAACAAGTTCGCCCGGCTTTCAGTGCCGGTAGGGATCGTGGCCATCGTGCTGCTGTTGGTGGTTCCGCTGCCTGCGCCCTTGCTCGATTTCCTGATCGTGTGCAACATCCTGCTGGCACTCCTGATCCTGCTGACCAGCATGTTCGTGAAGAAGCCGTTGGACTTCTCCGTGTTCCCGTCCCTGTTGCTCGTGGCGACCCTGTTCCGCCTGGGCCTGAACGTGGCCTCCACCAGGCTGGTCCTGGGGCAGGGGTTCGCCGGCCAGGTCATCGAGGCCTTCGGCAAGGTGACGGTTGGCGGATCGTTGATCATCGGGGCCGTGGTGTTCCTGATCCTGGTGGTCATCCAGTTCGTGGTGGTCACCAAGGGTGCCGAACGCGTGGCCGAAGTGGGCGCCCGCTTCACCCTCGATGCCATGCCCGGCAAGCAGATGGCCATCGACGGCGACCTCAATGCCGGACTCATCACGGACGCCGAAGCCCGGAAGCGCCGCGCCGAGGTTTCCGCCGAGGCCGATTTCTACGGCGCCATGGACGGTGCGTCCAAGTTCGTCAAGGGCGACGCCATCGCGGGCATCATCATTATCATCATCAACTTCGTGGGCGGCATCGCGATCGGCGTGCTGCAGCGCGGCCAGGACGCTGTGGATGCCCTGAACACCTACGGTCTCCTGACCATGGGTGACGGCCTGGTCACCCAGATCCCCGCTCTGCTCATGGCGGTCTCCACGGGCATGATCGTCACCCGGTCCAACGCCGAGGAGGACATGGGCCGTACGGCGTCCTCGCAGCTGATGCAGTCGCCCAATGCACTGCTGATCGCGGGCCTTGCCGCGGCGAGCATGGCGGTCATTCCGGGCATGCCCATCCTGCCGTTCCTGCTGGTCGGTGCCCTCTTGGTGATCGCATCGCGGCGCGTGGCCGCCCAGCAGAAAGCAGCAGCGGCAGCGCAGGAAGCAGACAACGCTGCCGAGGCAGCCGAGGAAGACCCCAACGAGCGGCTCATGGAAGACATGCGCGTCCACCCCGTAGAGATCCTCCTGGCACCCGACCTCGTGGACATCGTCTCCGGAGCCTCCGACGACCTCCTCGCGAGGGTCCGGTCCCTGCGCCACAAGATCGCCATGGAACTGGGACTCGTGGTCCCACCCGTCCGGACGCGCGACGCCATGGACCTGCCACCCTCCACCTATGCCATCCGCATCGCCGGCGTCGAGGCCGGAAGGGGAGTGGCGCCGTCGGGCAAGCTCCTGGCCTTGGGCGAATTCCTGGACGCCCTCCCCGGGACGGCTACCGTGGAGCCGGTCTTCGGGTTGAACGGCAAATGGGTTCCCACCGAGATGCGGCACAGCGCCGAAATGACCGGTGCCACAGTCATCGATCGCGTGTCCGTGCTCGTCACGCATCTGTCCTCCATCATCAGTGCCAATGCCGCGAGGCTCCTTACCCGGGAGGATGTCCGCGTGCTCACCGAGGGGGTCCGCAAGCAAAGCCCGTCGGCCGTGGAGGAACTGACACCCGCGCTGCTCTCGCTCGCCGAAATCCAGCGGGTCCTCGAGGGCCTCCTGGACGAGCAGGTTCCCATCAACGATCTCCCGCGAATCTATGAAGCCCTGGCGCTGCGGGCCAAGGCATCCACCGATCCCGAGGCGCTGATCGAGTCGGCGCGCCACGCTTTGGGTCCCGTGCTGGCCACCAAGTACCTGGAAGGCTCTGTCCTTAACGTGATCATGATCGATCCTCTGCTGGAGCAGTCCATGTTGGAGGACATGCGCCCGGCGGAGGGCGGCACCCAGATCGTGATGGGCCAGGCCAAACTCGACGCCGTCCTGTCCTCCCTCAGGTCCGCAGTGGAGGGCGCCGCCGCCACCGGACGGCAGGCGGTCCTCGTCTGCGCTCCCGCCTTGCGTCCCGCGATCCGCCGCCTTGTAGGAGCTCCCGACGGCGGTGTCCCCGTCCTCTCGTACCGGGAAGTGACGTCGGCCAATATCAGGATCGAAACCGTGGGGGTGGTCCGCTTTGCAGAAGCGCTTCAAGCTTAGGGGCGCCTCGCTCGAAGCCATCCGCGAGAAGGCCCTCCAGCAGTACGGGCCCGGTGCGCGGATCGTCGCCGCCGAAAAAGTTACGAATCCGGGCATTGTTGGGCTGTTTGCGGCAGCACGTTTCGAGGCCACGGTGGAGGTGGGGGAGGCGCCTGCGGATTCGGCCGCTGTGCTTCGGCCGGCCTCGGTGCCTCTGCCTGTCGCCGTGCCTGGGTCGACCGTCGCGCCTGGGCCGGCTGCGGCGTCTGGGTCGGTTGCTGCGCCACTGCCTGCCGCTGGACCGGCCGATGCCCATGCGCTCCACGGTCCGGCCATTGCCGCGTTGCTTGAGCGTGCCGACGCCGCCGAACTCGAACTCCACAAGCCGGCGCCGGTCTCCACCGCAGCGCCCGATTTCGCGGGCCTCCTGGAGCAACTGGGCAAGGAGCTCGAGGCGGCTCCCGTAATCCCGGCTGCGCCTGCCGCGCTTCCGTCTGCCGTGCCCTCTCCTGCGGTGCCCGCGGGCGCCGGGGCCGTCCTGCCGCCGTCGGACGCTCCATCCGCCCCGGTGCCGCAGCCGCTCACCGGCGACGGCAACCTCATTGTCCTCCTGGGCCTGGGCGACGACGCTTTGGGGCCCGCGCTGGAGATGTCCATTGCCGCCGGCGGCTCCGATGTCCGGACAGCCGGCGAATTGAGCGCGTTCGGCCACCTGCACGTGCAGGGACGGCAAAGCGCGACGGCGGCCCGCGCCCAGGCGGTACTGACCGGCCAGAGCGTGGTGGTCGCTTTCGGGCTGGGCCGCGTGGGCGACGTACCCACGCAGGCTGCCCACATCGCGAGCCTGTCCGCCGACCAGCTCTGGGTGGTGGTCGATGCCAGGCGCAAGGCCGAGGACACCAGGGCCTGGGTTCAGGGGCTCCAGTCACTGCTTGCTGCCCCATCAACACTTCCGGCCGACGCGGCCGGGATTTCGGCGCTGGCCGTCATCGGAGCTTCGGAAACCGCCACGCCCGAAACCGTGGACGCCCTGGGCATCCCCGTGGGCTGGGTGGACGGCAAGCCCGCGAGCACGCCCGTCCTTGGAAAGGTACATTGAAGTCATGCTGGTACTGACGCGCAAGCCGGGCGAGAAGATCATGATCGGTGAGGACATTGTCATCACCGTCATGGAGGGCCGTGGCGACGGCGTGCGGATCGGAATCGAGGCACCCCGCGGCGTCTCCATTCAACGCAGCGAAGTGGTGGAGGCGATCGCTGCTGCCAACCTCGCCGCAACCCAGGCCGGGCCCGACGCCGAAGCGCTCCTGGCCAACCTCCGCCCCCCAACCCCCACCCAAGACTGACCCTCTCTCACCGAATCGCCGGTTTTCCCGGACGCTCTCTCACGGAGTCGCCGGTTTTCCCGGACGCTCTCTCATGGAGTCGCCGGTTTTCCCGGACGCTCTCTCATGGAGTCGCCGGTTTTTCCGGGCGCTCTCTCACGAAGCTTCAATTCAGGCCGAGGAAATCCCGCAAAGACCGAAGCGAGGTGCCCTTCACAGCGTCCAAAGCACGCTGGATGTTGGCTTGGTGGGCCAGGACCGAAAGGTCATCGGCGTCGGCGGCGTTGGCGGTAGGGCCCCTCAGCAATGCCGAAATATTGTCCTTGGCCGCTGCGTCAATCGACGACAACAGCGTAATCATGGCCTGAAGATGCTCGTCCAAGAGCTCTGCCCAAACCCCCGAGGGCGCAATTTCCATCAGAGCCGGCAAAGTTGATTTATCAGGTGCCTTCCATTCGGCGGCCGCTGACGAGGCTTCGACACTCCGGGCCAGTGATTCAAAACGAAGCTTTTCGAGCACTTTTTCCAGTTCGGCCGCAGTGATGTTGAGGCGATGCCAACTCCCGGCGCGAAGGTGCAGAAGCTGGGTTTCGAGCAGGAAAAGCAGGAAATCCAGTTGTCTTCGTTCCCGCCAAAGCGTCGCTGACAGCTCATCCGCCCCCACGGTGCCCCCATCTCTTTTAACCCGTGGAAACAACGTTTCAGCAGGGTTTTGAATTTGTTGTGTCGAGCGTACACGCAGAGTCGTTTTCAGGTGATATGTTCTCTGAACACGTACCTGAAACGAAGTCCCTCATCGTCGCCGTGATTGGTCTCTAGGCGCCGACCGGAATTTGCGGTCAAAGGTTATGGCAACTCAATAATCCGGTCTCATGGGGGGACTCAAATTTGAATCGCGAACAGCGCAACGAGCTGGTGTTGCAGCACCTTCCGCTCGTTGGTTACCTGGTCTCTGACCTTTGTGCGCGCGCATCTCATTTGTCGCGCGATGATTTTGCTTCCGTAGGCTCCCTGGCGCTCATTACTTCGGCTGATTCATTTGACCCGGACCTTGGTGTTCCCTTCGGGGCATTCGCACGTCGTCGAATCATCGGGGCGTTCGCTGACGAGATGCGCGCGGGGGACTGGGCCACCCGCTCCGCCCGCAAGCGGATCAAGGAGACCCTGGCAATCCAGGAGACGCTCACCGGTGTTTTGGGTCGCGGCCCCAGCGTTGCCGAGATGGCATCGGCGTTGGGCGTGGAGCGGAGCTACGTTGAGGCGGCACTGGCAGACGCCGCCCGCACCTTGACGTCGCTGGATGAGGTAGTGGTGGACACGGTTGCGTCAGTGACGCCGTCCCCGGAGAACTCCGTCTTGGCCGACGAACGCATCAAGTACCTTCGCGCGGCCGTGGATGCCTTGCCGGAGAAGATGCGCTTTGTCATCCAGGAGATTTACCTTTCAGGCCGCTCAGTTAAGGAACTCGCGGAGGAACTGGGGTCCACCCACGCAGCTGTGTCCCAGCAGCGCGCCGAGGGCATCCGCCTCATGCGGGACGGACTGGCCGCGCATTATGCCGACAACCCGGAGCGGGCTTTCGAGCCGGAGTCCCGCATCACGGCTCGTCGCCGGAACGACTATCTCTCGGCGTTGGCTACCGCCACCACCGGCGGCATCACGCGGACCCTGGGCCTCGGCCCGACGCTAAACCAGGCAGTCTGAACGCCAACAGCCCGGGCCGCTGGTGCGGCCCGGGCTGCTTCGTCCGGGACTCCGTATGAATCCCTGTGAGTCTTGTGAATCCTGGGGGCAGACCCACCTACTGCGCCTTCGGTACCTGGCGAAGTACGACGGCGGCAAGCACTGCCGCTCCTGCCATCAGTACCAGCCCAATCGCCGCAGTGATGTGGACACCCGATTCGAAGGCAACCCGCGCGGCCTCGGTCAACGCTTCCGACAGGGGCGCCGGGAGTGCCGAGGCGGCGTCCACTGCTCCGGCCAGCGTCTCCCCGGACTTGCCCGCAGCCTCCGAAGATACGCCGTCCGGAATGACGAGGTTGTGCTGGTAAGAAGCCGTGAGGATGGACCCGAGCACGGCCGTGCCCAGCAGGGATCCGAGTTCGTACCCGGTTTCCGAGATGGCCGAGGCCGCCCCTGACTTGTCGGCCGGCACGGAGGCCAGGATGAGGTCGTTGGAGATGGTTTCCGCGGCGCCCACACCAACGGCCAGCACGGTCAATGCGGAGAGCAGGAACACGGGACCGGTTCCGTGGTCTCCCGCCATGGCCACGAAATAGCCCACGGCGCTGAGCGTCAGCCCACCGGCTACCACGAATCCCGGGCGGATCCGCTTCACCAGCGGGACCACCAGGAGACCGGCCACCACTGTTGCCAGAAGCGCTGGAATCATGGCGATTCCGGCTTCCATGGGTGACTGTCCTTCGATCAATTGCAGGTGCTGGGCGAAGAAGTAGATGAACCCAGTCATGGAGAACAAGGACAACACGTTGGCCACAATGGCCGTGCTGAACACCTTGTTGTGGAACAGGCGGACGTCCAGCATGGGGCTGGAGAGTTGCTGCTGCCTGCGCACAAACAACACGCCCATCACCAAGCCGAACGCCATGAAGGCAGCCGCGGATGCTCCGAATCCATGCACGGCGAGTTCTTTGATCCCGTAGACAAAGGGCGCCATGGTGAGCACGGACAGGACGATGCTGGGTACGTCCACGCGGCCCGGGTTGGCATCCTTGGACTCAGGGATGAGCACCCGGCCGAAGGCGAGCAGCGGCAGGAGGAGGAAGGCCGCCACGAGGAACACGGCGCCCCACCAGAAGTGCTCCACGAGCCAGCCACCGAAGATCGGGCCGAGCGCGGCGCCGCCGGAGAAACCCGCAGCCCAGACGGCAATAGCAAGCCGGCGACGGTTGGGGTCGGTGAAGATGTTCCGGATCAGGGACAGGGTGGAGGGCATCAGCATGGCGCCGAAGACACCAAGTGCGGCGCGACCGGCAATCAGCCACTCCGCGGAAGGCGCGAACGCCGTGGCAGCCGAAACCGCCGCGAAGCCTGTGCTGCCGATCAGGAGCAGCCGCCGTCGTCCGATCCGGTCGCCGAAGTTGCCCATGGACACCAGCAGTGCGGCCAGTACCAGCGGGTAGGCGTCCACGATCCAGAGGAGCTGGATGCCGCCGACTTCCAGTGAGCGGGCGATTTCCGGCAGGGCGAAGGTGAGCGCGGTGTTGTCGACGGCCACCAGGAGCACCGGGAACATCAGCAGTGCCAGGGCCGTCCAGTCGCGCCACGGTGCGGTCTTGCCCGGAACCGGGCGCACGGAGGAACGGGGAGCGTGGGTTGAGGACGGCGAGAACATGACCTTTACTGTACCGTCCAGACGGTACAGTTTCAAATAGAACAAGACCACGCTTTAGGGAATGATGGATCCATGCCGCGAAAACCAATAGCCCGGGACGCCGTCCTGGACGCCTTTGAAGCACTCCTGATCGAAGTGGGGGAGCGTGCTGCCACCCTCGACGCCGTGGCCAAGCGCGCAGGCGTCTCAAAGGGCGGCTTGCTCTATCACTTCCCCAACAAGGAGTCGCTCATCAGTGCCCTCCTGGAGCGCCTGGATGACTTGGCCAAGGAAGATACCGAACAGATGCAGGCGGCGCCCGACGGCGCAGCGGCCTACTTCATCCGCTCCTCGCTCTGGGCCGGAACACCCATGGACCGGGCGTTCGTTGCGGCAACCAGGTTGGCCGAGGTGGCCCACGAGGAGACTCGCCGCCGGTTCGCGGCCATTCAACAGCGCTGGCTTGACGTCCTTGCCGACGACGTTGGCCCGGAGGTTGCCAAGGCGGTCAGCTACATGGGAGACGGCCTGTATTTCAACGCGATGTTCGAGGGCGGGCAGGAAGCCGGCGGCGCCGGGCGGGAGGCCGACGTCGAGGTCCTCCTCGCGGTCCTGGACCGCCTGCGGAAGTAGCGGACGTTCCATTTGCCGCCGCGCTGCAGGCATAGGACAATTAACAACTGTGGTGTGCCTTCCTTGGCACGCCGCCTACAACTGCATAAAGCCTTTGATCTGCGGCGGGAGAGTCCTGCAGTACGAGATGCAGGCGCCGTAGGAGCAAATCCTCCCCAGGAATCTCTCAGGCCCATGCACCGCCGCGGATAGGCAACTCTGGAAAGCAGCAGGCAGTCCGGCCGGATTGTTGTGCTCACCGACGGTGCAAGCGGGTGGCTGTGCGGACAGCATCACGCGGAAACTCTCAGGTCCAATACAGAGCGGGGAGGAACCCGAGCCACTGCGGCGTACCCAAACGCCGCCCAAGTAATGGAGTTCCTTCGTGACGGTTAGTTCAGCCTCCACCACCTTCGTCGACCGGCATATCGGTGCCCGCCGCCAGTCCGACATTGACACCATGCTCAAGTCTGTCGGTTACGACTCCGTGGATTCCCTCGTGGACACCGCGGTTCCCAACGACATCCGCCAGGACATTGCCCTGACCCTGCAGAACGCCCTTTCGGAGGTGGAGGTCCTCGCGGAACTGCGCAAGCTCGCCTCCAAGAACAAGACGGCCGTCCAGATGATCGGCCAGGGCTATTTCGACACCGTCACACCGCCGGTGATCCGCCGCAACATCCTCGAATCCCCGGCTTGGTACACCGCATACACGCCCTACCAGCCGGAAATTTCCCAAGGCCGCCTCGAAGCGCTGCTGAACTTCCAGACCATGGTCCAGGACCTCGTTGGCCTCCCGATCGCCAACGCCTCGCTGCTGGACGAAGCCACCGCCGTGGCCGAAGCCGTGCTGATGATGCGCCGCGCCAACAAGAACAAGGCGGCCCAGGATGGCAAGACCGTCCTGGACGCCGACTGCCTTCCGCAGACCATCGCGATCGTCAAGGGCCGCGCTGAAGCGCTTGGTTTTGACGTTGAGGTTGCGGACCTCGCCAACGGCCTCCCGGAAGGCGTCATCAACGGCGTCGTCCTGCAGCAGCCTGGCGTTTCGGGCCGGGTCTTTGACCACTCCGCCGCGATCGCCGAGGCCAAAGAACGGGGCGCCCTGGTCACCGTCGCTGCAGACCTTCTTTCCCTCACCCTCATCACCCCTCCGGGCGAGCAGGGTGCCGATATCGCCGTCGGCTCCGCCCAGCGCTTGGGCGTCCCGTTGTTCTTCGGCGGCCCGCACGCCGCCTACATGGCCGTTCAGAAGGGGCTCGAGCGTTCCATGCCCGGCCGCCTGGTGGGCGTTTCAAAGGACGACGCCGGTGTTCCCGCCTACCGCTTGGCGCTGCAGACCCGTGAGCAGCACATCCGCCGCGAAAAGGCCACGTCCAACATCTGCACCGCACAGGCACTCCTGGCGATCGTCGCCTCGATGTACGCGGTCTACCACGGCCCCGAAGGCCTGAAGGCGATCGCCGAGACCGCACACCACCACGCCCGCACCCTTGCCGCCTCGCTGAAGGCTGCCGGCGTCGAGGTCCTGCACGGTTCCTTCTTCGACACCATCACGGTCCGTGTCCCGGGTCGCGCTGCCTCGCTTATGGCTGCCGCTGAAGAGCGCGGCATTAACCTGCGCGGCATCGACGCTGACACGGTCGGCATTTCTGTGGACGAAACAACCACGACGGCGGTTGTCGCCGACGTCGCAGCCGTCTTCGGTGCCTCCGTGGTTGAGTCCGCTGAGGGCTTCGCGCTTGAAGCTTCCGTTGAACGCTCCAGCGAATACCTGCAGCACCCGGTGTTCAACACGCACCGCTCCGAAACCCAGCTCCTGCGCTACATCCGCAAGCTCTCCGACCGCGACCTCGCGCTGGACCGCACCATGATCCCGCTGGGTTCGTGCACCATGAAGCTCAACGCCACGGCTGAGATGGAAGCCATTTCCTGGCCGGAGTTCGCCTCCATCCACCCGTTCGCCCCGGATTCCCAGACCGCTGGCTGGCGCGAGCTGATCACCGACCTCGAGGCACAGCTGACCGAAATTACCGGTTACGACCAAGTCTCCATCCAGCCCAACGCCGGTTCCCAGGGCGAGCTGGCCGGCCTGCTCGCGATCCGCGGCTACCACCACTCCCGCGGCGACCAGCAGCGCAACGTCTGCCTGATCCCGGCTTCGGCCCACGGCACCAACGCTGCCTCGGCCGTGCTCGCAGGCATGAAGGTCGTTGTGGTCGCTACCGCCTCAGACGGCACCATCGACCACGACGACCTCAAGGCCAAGATCGAGGCCAACCGCGACGTGCTCTCGGCCATCATGATCACCTACCCGTCCACCCACGGTGTCTACGACGCCGATGTGCGCGAGGTGTGCGACGCGATCCACGAAGCCGGCGGCCAGGTGTACATCGACGGCGCCAACCTCAACGCGCTCGTTGGGCTGGCCCAGCCGGGCAAGTTCGGCGGAGACGTGTCCCACCTGAACCTGCACAAGACCTTCTGCATCCCGCACGGCGGCGGCGGACCCGGTGTTGGCCCGGTCGCAGCCAAGGCACACCTGGCGCCGTTCATGCCGGGCGACGCCACGTCCTGGACCGAAGGCAACGACGTTCCGATCTCGGCATCCCGCTTTGGCTCCGCTGGCGTGCTGCCCATTTCCTGGGCCTACGTGAAGCTCATGGGCGGCCAGGGACTCACCGAAGCCACCAAGTCCGCCTTGTTGGCCGCGAACTACATCGCTTCCCGCCTCAACGAGCACTTCCCGGTTCTCTACACCGGTGAAGGCGGACTTGTAGCGCACGAGTGCATCCTGGACCTCCGCGAGCTGACGGCGAAGACCGGCGTCACGGCTGAGGATGTGGCCAAGCGCCTCATCGACTTCGGCTTCCACGCACCCACGTTGGCTTTCCCTGTTGCGGGCACGCTCATGGTGGAGCCCACCGAGTCCGAGGACCTCGTGGAGATCGACCGCTTCATTGAAGCCATGATCACCATCCGGGCCGAGATCGAGCAGGTTGCTGCCGGGGACTTCTCCGTGCAGGATTCCCCGCTCCGCCGCGCACCCCACACGGCAGCCGCCGTCGTGAGCTCCGACTGGGACCGTGCCTACCCGCGTGAGCAGGCCGCCTTCCCGGTCCACCACCTCAAGCAGAACAAGTACTTCCCGCCCGTCGGCCGGATTGACGGTGCTGCGGGTGACCGCAACCTGGTGTGCTCCTGCCCGCCGATCGAAGACTTCGAGAACTAAGGACTGGTCATGACTGGGAAATACACAGCCCTCTACGAAGAGCACAAGAAGCTCGGCGCCTCCTTCACCGACTTCGGTGGCTGGCAGATGCCGCTCAAGTACACCTCAGAACTGGCTGAGCACCACGCCGTGCGGAAGTCCGCCGGCCTGTTCGACCTCTCCCACATGGGCGAAGTCTGGGTTACTGGTCCGGACGCGGGCGCCTTCCTGGACTACGCGCTGGTGGGCAAGCTGTCCGCGATTGCCGACGGTAAGGCCAAGTACTCGCTGATCTGCCAGGAAGACGGCGGAATCATCGACGACCTCATTGTCTACCGCCGCGGTCCCGAAAAGTTCCTGGTGGTACCCAACGCCGGAAACGCTCCCGTTGTTGCTGCCGCGCTCCTGGTGCGTGCGGCCGGGTTCGACGTCGTGGTTGAGGACGCCTCCTCTGAAACCTCCCTCATCGCGGTTCAGGGACCCCTCGCCGAAGCCGTCCTCCTGCGACTGGTCCCGGCGGAGCAGCACGCGCTCGTCACGGAACTGAAGTACTACGCCGCGGTTGACGTGACCTTCCTGGTAGCCGGCAGCGGCCAGGACCTGCTCCTGGCCCGTACCGGATACACCGGCGAAGACGGCTTCGAGATCTTTGTGCCCAACGAATCTGCCGCAGCCCTGTGGCAGGCCATTTCCGCGGTTGCCGAAGAGGGCGAGTTGGTTCCAGCAGGCCTCGCTTCCCGCGACTCACTGCGCCTCGAAGCAGGCATGCCCCTCTACGGCAACGAACTCTCCCGGGAAGGCAACCCCTTTGCCGCTGGGCTTGGACCCGTGGTGGCACTGTCCAAGGAAGGCGACTTTGTTGGCAAGGAAGCCCTCGCTGCTTTGAAAGCATCCGGGGCCGGGGCCTCCACTGGTCGCAAGCTCGTTGGCCTCAAAGGCCTGGGACGCCGTGCCGGCCGTTCGCACTACCCGGTCCTGAAAGACGGCGTGGTCGTGGGCGAAGTAACCTCTGGCCAGCCAAGCCCGACGCTCGGGTACCCCGTGGTTCTTGCCTACGTCGACGTGGCCCTTGCTGAGCCGGGGACTGCCCTGGATGTGGACCTCCGCGGCAAGGCTGAGCCGTTCGAAGTAGTCGCACTGCCGTTCTACAAGCGCCAGAAGTAAGCCGTTTGCTGTCCGACGGGTCGCCTTTGGCCCGTCGGCTCCGGCATCCTCCGCGGGCTCGGTCGCCTAGGCGCCCGCTGGGCGGACGCGAGGCTCCCTTGGACGCCCGCTTCCGGATACCGGACCCGAAGGGGCCCGTTCCTGGTCACCGCGCCCCGGCCACAGATTTGTCCATACAACGTTAGGAAACAGAATGCCCAAAGTAGCGCCTGAACTTCAGTACTCCGACGAGCACGAGTGGGTTTTGCGTGGGGAGGGGAACTCGGTATCTGTTGGCATCTCCGAGGTTGCCACGGATGCGCTCGGTGACATCGTGTACGTCGACCTGCCCGAGGTCGGTTCGACGGTGACTGCAGGCGAGACCTGTGGCGAAGTCGAGTCCACCAAGTCCGTCTCGGACCTGTACTCTCCGGTCACCGGCGAGGTCACGGAGATCAACGATGCCGTAGTGTCCGATCCCGCCCTCATCAACAACGACCCCTACGGCGAAGGCTGGCTGTTCAAGGTCGCCGCCGAGTCCGACGGCCCGCTGCTCTCGGCTGTGGAGTACGCCTCCAAGAATGGTGGGGACCTGGCGTAGGTCCTGTCTGTCCCGATGGGTTCGGCATCCTCCGCGTGCTCGGTCGCGTAAACGCCCGCTGAGCGGACGTGACGCTCCCTTGGACGCACGCTTCCGGATGCCGAACCCATAGGGGCCATCGGCCATCTATGGTCGTGTCGTCCCGGCGATTCGTGGGCTCGCTGCGGAGTGTGCCGGTCGTACGGCATGTTTGGCAGCGATGCCCCGATGGGTTCGGCATCCTCCGCGTGCTCGGTCGCGAAAACGCCCGCTGAGCGGACGTGACGCTCCCTTGGACGCACGCTTCCGGACGCCGAACGCATAGGGGCCACCCATGATCGTGTCGTCCCGCCGATTCGTGGGCTTGCTGCGGAGGGTGCCGTGCGAACGGCATGTTTGGCAGCGATGCCCCGTATCGGGTCGAGGCCCTTCCGGCCGCATTGTGCCACGTGAACCCGTGCCGCCGGGGCCGCAGAGGATGCCAGACTCAGCGCGCCACCACGCGCCTACTGGCGTAGCGTGGACTGTAATAACTGAATGAACTTGCGACGCCGGGTTGCCGCCTAAGGGGGCCACCCGGCGTCGTGCTTCGGTCGCCTGCCGTCACGAGCGGAGGAGGCCATCCGGCAGGACCATCTGCCGGACCGTTTTCAAGCTGTCAAAGGGATCCCGGCCATGGCTGTTGGTGTTTTCGATTTGTTCTCTGTGGGTATTGGTCCGTCGAGTTCGCATACGGTGGGTCCGATGCGTGCTGGGGCGGTGTTTGCCCGGGAGTTGGTTGAGTCGGGTGTGTTGTCTGCTGTGGCGGGGTTGCGGGTTGATTTGTATGGTTCGTTGGCGGCGACGGGTAAGGGGCACGGGACGTTCACGGCGGTGTTGCTGGGGTTGGAGGGGTTCGAGCCGGAGTTGATCCTTCCTGATGAGGTGGAGGAGCGGTTGGCGGCGATCGCTGAGACCGGTGTGTTGAACCTGGCTGGTGCTGTTGGCGGCTCCGGGGCGGGCGGTGGTGTCCGTTTGTCGTATGGCGTGGGGGACATGGTGCTTCATCCGTTGACCGTGTTGCCGCGGCATACGAACGGGATGCGGTTCGCCGTGACCGATGCCGAGGGGAATGTCCTCAAGGAAGTGACGTTCTTCTCGGTGGGCGGCGGGTTCATTGTGCGTGAGGGCGAGGAGGGCGCGGCTCAGGCGGAGTTGGAGGAGTCCAAGGCTGAGTTGCCGTTGCCGTTCCGGACGGCGGCGGAGTTGTTGGGCCGGTGCCAGTCCAAGGGGTTGGGGATCAGTGACATCATGCTGATCAACGAGCGGGCGTCCCGGTCCGAGGGGGAGATCCGGGAGGGGCTGCTTCATATCTGGGCGGTGATGGAGGCCTGCGTCGAAACCAGTTTGAAGCGTGAGGGTGTGTTGCCCGGCGG
>NZ_JBIVXL010000014.1:0-138750 GCF_044769225.1 Paenarthrobacter sp. NPDC090522 | reverse complement strand
AACCCCAGCCAACCGGCTTAACCAGCTGCTACAAGCGGCCTAACCCCCCAGCGTTGCTCCCACCCCTTGACTCCGCCCGTTCAAAACGCGCACAAATGCGACCCAGTTGGGTGCACGGTGGGCGGGCGCCTGGGTAATGCGCCTGGGTATGGTGGAGCCATGGGCCAAAGCCGGGACCTGCTGACGCCCGAACAGCGCAGCCGCAACATGTCCAGGATCCGGGGCAAGGACACCAAACCGGAACTGCTGGTCCGGAGCCTCCTGCATTCCAAGGGGTACCGTTACCGGCTCCACGGACAGGCTGGCGCGGGAAAGCTGCCGGGTCGTCCGGACCTGGTGTTCGCGGGCCGCCGCAAAGTGATTTTCGTGAATGGGTGCTTCTGGCATTTCCACGATTGCAAGGTGGGCCTTCATGCCCCGGCAGCGAACGCTGAGTTTTGGGAGGCCAAGCGGACCCGCACCCGCGAGCGCGACTCGCAGCAACGGGCGCAGTTGCATGCCGCCGGCTGGGCAGTCCTGACAGTGTGGGAATGCGAACTCAAGAACCGGTCAGTGCTTGAGGAGAGACTGACGGACTTCCTTGAGGAGGGTTACGGGGCCGAGGACGCCGAGCCGCTCTGATCCGATTGGGCGTGGGAAGACTGTTCCCAGAGCGCGAAGGCGGACGTGCCACCAATTCCCAGCAGCACGGTCATGCAAAAGACGATGATGACCATCAGTCCCGGCGAAGGCCGAACACTGCTTTCCATGCTGCTTTCCTTCCCTGAATCCATGCCCCGAATCCCCCTGGTCGGCGATCACTCGACTGGTGATTGTCACTTTCCGGCAGTCCCCTCAAGACTTCCTCTGGGTCCGCTCAAGATTGGATCAAGCTTTGATTTTGCGGCACTTGCGTTGTTCCGGCGGTCCTACTGTTGAATCGTGAATCCATTGTCTGGAGGCGGGAGGAGTTTGGTGTCCGAGTACGACGAATGCACAGACTCGTTGGTGGACCACACCGTCCTCACCGAACTCCAAGCCGAGCTGGGCGGGGACCACTCCCTGGTGAGCACCTTTGTCCGCAACTACGTGGCAATGCTGCCCTGGAGGGTAGCCCGGCTCCACCATGCCCTGGACAACCTGGACCTGGAAGACGCCATGGACGCGGTACTGAGCCTGAAGACGTCCAGCGAGATGGTGGGAGCCGTCTGCCTGCGAAGGCTGGCCCTGGAACTCGAAATCAGCATGAAGCTGCTGCCCGACGGCGACCATCTGGGACAACTGAACCCCTTGGTGGACGAGATTGACGCCTTCGTTTTTGGCACGATCTGCCAGCTTGAATCACCACTTTCCTAAAAAAATTCACGTTAGTGAAGAAAAAATCATTGACTGGCTAAAAATCTTCACTATAGTTGTGTGAGTTAGCTCACCAACGAAGGATGCGGCAATGACCACCGAGACTCCTGCTCCACCGGCCACCAGCGAATTGCTGGCGACTGTAGGGAACAAGGTGCGCACCATGCGCAAGGCAAAGGGCATGACCCTCGCCCAACTCTCGGACATCACCGGCCTCAGCCAAGCAATCGTCAGCCAAATCGAACGCGGCATGGCGAACCCATCCTTCACCACCTTGGCCCAACTGGCACATGGACTGGACATCCCCGTAGGGAGGTTCTTCATTGGCCAGGACGAATCCCGGTCCCCCGTGGTCCGCAGGTCCGATCGACGCAACTTGAAAAACGTCACCCGGGAATCCGTGGGCGAGGCAGTCCATGAACTGCTCACCCCCAACCGGGACGGAAGCATCGAAGCGCAATGGATCAGTACGCCCCCAGGGCACGACACCAGCGCAACACCTTTTACCCACAGCGGTGAAGAGTTCTGCTACATCATCTCCGGCCGTAAGGACGTCTATTTGGACGGCGTCTGCTACAGCCTTGAAGAGGGCGACTCGATCACCTACTCCTCCGAAATCCCCCACTGGTACAAGAACAGCTACGAAGAGGTATGCGTAGCCATCTGGGTCAACGCACCACACGCGTGGTAACGCCGCCGCTCCCGAGCGGCCCGAGCGTTTTCCCTTAACTGTCCGGACACGATCCCGTGGCCGCTGACACTCCTTGCCACTTTCGCATCAGGCGCCTCCTTCAACGGGCGTTCCTGCGTCATACCCTTTCACGCCCTCCCGGGCGTCAGCGTAAGGAAACTTCCATGCTCGACATCCAAACGGACAACGCCGTCCCCTCACCAAAACCAAGCACCGCCACCCCCGCCAAGAACGCGAAGTTCTCCCCCGAAGTCCGTAAGGGCCTCCTGGGCCTGGGCCTGGGAAACGCCCTTGAATGGTACGACTGGATGGTCTTCGGCCTCCTGTCCGCCTTCATCGGACCCAACTTCTTCCCGAACACCGATCCGCTTTCCGCTACGTTGAACGCTTTGGCCGTGTTCGCGGTGGGATTCGCATTCCGGCCGCTCGGCGGCATCCTGCTGGGAACCCTGGCGGACCGCATTGGCAGGCGCCGGGTGATGCTCCTGTCCATCATGCTCATGGCTGGAACAACCCTGGTCATCGCGATCACTCCGAGCTACGCCACCATCGGCGCCTGGGCTGGCATCATCCTGTTGGCCTGCCGCGTCCTGCAGGGCATCTCCACCGGCATCGAGGCTCCGCTCTCCACCTCCCATGCCGTGGAACTGGCACCCGAAGGCCGTGAAGGCTACGTGGCCGGCATCATGTCCTTCTACGTCAACATCGGCATCCTTATGGCTTCCCTGGTCAGCTTCCTTTGCAGCCTGCTGATCGGCGGAGCGGCCATGGGCGAATGGGGCTGGCGAGTGCCCTTCATCATCGGTGCCTTGTTCGGTTTCGTGGTCCTCTACCTGCGGCGCTCCCTCCCGGAAACCCTCAAGCAAGAGGAAATGGCCACCAATACCCCGCGGACCGTCTGGAAGGGCGTTGGCAAACACTGGCTCTCCGTCCTGGCCATCATCTTCGTGGTGGGCGCCGCACAGGCCTACAACTACGCCTGGAACGTCGGCCTCCCCAGCGCAGCACGCAGCGGCTTCAAGGAAGACCCCACTGCCGTGTTCGCCCTCACCACCGTCCTGGGCGCCATCCTGGTTGTCGGATCCTGGGTCATCGGAAAGCTTGCCGACGGCAAGGCGATGTCCAAGTGGTTCCTCGTGACCCGCATCCTGGCCATTCCGTCCGTGTTCCTGATGCTGCTCTACGTCCAGCCGGGCATCGGCGGCTTCGCAGCAGTCCTCCTGGGCGGCTCGATTGTCCTGGTGCTCAACATGACCCTCTACAACGTGGTCAGCTCCTCCCTGATGCCCAAGAACATCCGCGGCACAGGCGTCGCGCTCGGTTACGGCATCGGCGTGGCAGTCTTCGGCGGCACCGCTTCCTATCTTCTGGTGTGGTTCCAATCCCTGAACCTCACCTGGATCTTCCCGGTCTACGTGGCCGTCCTGTCCATCCTCAGCATCGTTTTCTACCTCGCCGCACGCCGTTCCAACGGCATCTTCGTCGGCAAGTAAGGACCTCACCATGAACTCCCTCGAACTCAGCACCACGACGGCGGACCTCACCGCCCCGGTCATCTCCCGTTCCGATGTACTCGTCGTCGGTGGTGGCCCTGCAGGTGTGGCAGCCGCCGTCACGGCAGCCCGATCCGGCGCGAAAGTTACCCTCCTGGAGCGCTACTCGTCCCTGGGCGGCCTCGCTTCCGGTGGCATGGTCCTGGTGCTCGATGACATGATCAACGGCCAGGAAATCACCGTCACCGGCATTGTCTCCGAGTACGTCGAACGCCTGCAGAAGCTCGGCCTCGCCATCGTCCCGCCCGCCGATGACCGCAAGACCTCCGAGGAACTCTGGAACAAGTGGGGCCGCTACGGCACCTTCGACTTCCACTCGCACACCAACCCAAAGCCCATCTGCTACGCGGCAGCCTTCGATCCAGACGGCTGGAAGCGGGTTTCCAACGACCTGGTCCGCGAAGCCGGCGTGGACCTCCGCCTGCACTCCTGGTTCTCCCGCCCCATCGTGGACAACGGAGTGATCAAGGGCGTCATCTGCGAAACGAAGTCCGGACCCCAGGCCTTCACGGCCGACGTCGTCATCGACACCACCGGCGACATCGACGTTGCTTCACGTGCCGGCGCCAGCTACGCCAAGGACAACTACCTCACCACGCTCGTCTTCCGGCTGGGCAACGTGGACACCAACGCGGCAGAAGCCTTCGAACAGGCCAACCCCAAGGAAGCCCGTGCCATCAACCGCAAGATCAAGCGCCTCCTCGGCGGTGCTTGGGAACTGTGGTGGCTCAAGACCCCGATCGACGGCGTGGTGTGGTGCAACGCCCCGCACATGACCGGCTTCGACGGCGTGGACCCGGCAGACATGACCGCCGCAGAATTCGCCGCCCGGGACAGGATCTCCGAGGCTGTGGAGTACGTCCGCGCCAACCTGCCCGGCTTCGGAAACTGCTACATGCTGGACGTCGCCTCCCAGATGGGCGTCCGCCAGACCCGCCTGCTTGAGGGCGAATACGTCATGACCAAGGACGACGTCACCCAGCGCCGCCACTTCGAAGACACCGTGGCCCGCGGCCGCGACTATTACTACCCGTACCGCTCGCTGCTGCCCAAGGAAGTGGACCAGCTCCTGGTGGCCGGTCGCCACTACTCCGCCACCCCCGAAGCCCAGAAAATGTCCCGCGAAATCCCGCCCTGCATGGCCATGGGCCAGGCCGTCGGCGTCGCAGCAGCCCTCGCCGTCGAGAACAACCTCCTGGTCCGCGATGTCGCGGCAGCGGACATCCAGCTGGGCATGCGCCGGCACGGCGCCGACCCGGGCGACGTCCCGTCGTCGAACGCCACCATCGACTCCGACGCAGTGGTGCCGGCATGAGCACCATGACCGTTGAACAAGCCGAAACCGCTGAACAGACTGAAAGCACGACGGCGGCACTCACCTCGCCGGCGGGCGCGCCCGTGCCGCTCCCGCTGGAGGGCATCAAGATCGTGGACTTCACGCAGGTGTTCATGGGACCGTCAGCCACCCAGTTGCTGGGTGATTACGGCGCGGACATCATCAAGGTGGAGCGCCCCGGCGCCGGTGACATCTCGCGCAATTCCTTCCCGGACCAGGACGGTCAGGACAACCCGATCTTCCTGTCGATCAACCGGAACAAGCGAAGCGTCTCGGTGGACACCCGCACCGACGAAGGCCGCGAGGTGCTGCACCGGCTCATGGCCGACGCGGACGTGGTGGTCAGCAATTTCCGTTCAGGTGTCATGGAGCGGATGGGCTTTGGCTACGAGGACCTCAAGGCGAAGAACCCGGGCATCATCTGGGCTTCGGGCACAGGTTTCGGGCCCGAAGGTCCCTACTCGCACAAGGGCGGACAGGACGCGATCGCGCAGGCCTACTCGGGCGTGATGTGGCGCCGCGAGTCCGATGACACCAAACCGGCGATCTATCCCACCACCCTGTGCGACTACATCACGGGCATGCACCTTATGCAGGGCATCCTGCTGGCGCTGCGCACCCGCGAAGCCACCGGCACAGGCCAAAAAGTGGAAGTGACCATGTACGACTCCATGCTGCACCTGCAAATGCAGGAAGCGTGCATGCAGCTCAACCGCGGTTACGAGGTCAACTGGGGTGCCATGCCGCTGAGTGGAGTCTTCGAGACCACCGACGGTGCCGTGTGCATGGTGGGCGGCTTCACCCCCGATCCCTTGGCCCGCATCTCCGAGGCCCTGGAACTCGACGAGGACCTCACCGAACGGCCCGGCTTCGCCACGCTGGAGCAGCAGTTCAAGAACAAGCCCGCGCTGCAGGCGATCTTCCGCGAACACTTCGCCACGAACACCACGGAATACTGGACCGCAAAGCTTGAAGATCAAGGACTGCTCAATGCGCCCGTGCACACCTTGGAGCAGGCCCTTGCCGATGCCCAGACCGAGGCCAACGGCATGATCGTCGAGGCCGAACACCCCTCCGTGGGAACCGTGCGGATGCTCAACGCACCCATCCGGCTCTCGGCCACTCCCCCGTCCATCCGCCGCACGGCCCCGCGCTTGGGCGAGCACAACGTGGAGGTCCTGTTGGAGAACGGCTTCGACGCAGCGACCATCGAGCGGTTGCAGCAGTTGGGAGTCCTCCGATGAGCGTGGCTGTCGACGCACGTGTGGACACAGTCACCCTGGCCATCAACGACGGCGTCGCGACAGTCACCATCGACCGGCAACATGTCCTCAACGCCGTGGATGGGACCACCCACGCCAGGCTCAACGAGATCTGGGACCAGGTGGAGGCAGATCCCTCCGTACGGGCCGTGGTGGTGACCGGCGCCGGCACCCGCGCCTTCTGCGTTGGTGCCGATATGTCGGCCGACGCCGTGGACAAAACCGGCCTGGAATACTGGGCCGGCCTGGATCCCAACGGCTTCGGCGGACTGAGCCTCCGCACCACCCTCGATGTCCCCGTCATTGCCCGTGTCAACGGCTACGCCCTGGGTGGCGGCATGGAAATCGTCCTCGGCGCGGACATCGTGGTGGCCGCCTCCGGCGCGAAGTTCGGCTTGACCGAGCCTCGCGTCGGGCGGTTGGCGCTCGACGGCGGCATCCACCAGTTGGTCAGGCGGGTCCCTTACACGCAAGCCATGGGGATGCTCTTGACCGGCCGCAAAGCCGACGCTGCAGAGATGCAGTCCATGGGCCTGGTCAACGAGGTGGTCCCAGCAGAGGAACTCGACGCCGCCGTGCAGCGCTGGGTAGACCAGATCGTGGCTTGCGCTCCCACGTCCGTCCGGGCCGTAAAGCAGATGGTGACCCGGACGTCGCACCTTACTGCCAAGGAAGCCCGCGGGCTCCGCCTGCCCGCGCTTATGGCAGCCCTGGACAGCGAAGACTCCGCCGAAGGGGTCAGGGCGTTCCAGGAAAAGCGCCCTCCGGTGTGGCCCGGGCGCTGACGCACCCTCCCATCACCCACAAACCCCGTCCCGCACTGAAAGGAACCAACCATGCCGCAGTCCCCTGCGCCCAAAAACAGCCTACGGACCAGTCTTCCGGGCGGGGTTTGGGGCGTCGTCGCCACCCCCTTCCAAGGCAGCACCCTCGACGTGGACCTGGACAGCCTGGCCGAACTCGTGGAGCACTACCAGGCCATCGGAGCTACCGGGCTCACCGTGCTCGGGGTCTTCGGCGAAGCAGCCGCGCTGACCCCGGAAGAACGCCGCGACGTCCTGGAAACCGTGGTCGAATCGACGTCCCTGCCCCTGGTGGTCGGCGTGACCGCGCTAGCCACCAGGCCTGCCATCGAGGAAATCCTCGCCGCCCAGGACGCCGCAGGCAACCGCCTGGCCGCCGTCATGGTCCAAGCCAACGCGGCACGCCCGGAAACCGTCATTGCCCATCTGGACGCCATCCACCGGGCGACCGGCGCCCGGGTTGTCCTGCAGGACTATCCGCTGGCCAGCGGTGTCAGCATCTCCACTGCGGCGTTGGCCGCGGTGGTCAACGCCTGCAGCTACGTCATCGCCGTCAAAGCCGAGGCCCCACCCACCAGCGTCGCCATCGCGGAGCTGAGTGCCGCCGTCGAGGTTTCCATCTTTGGCGGCCTGGGCGGGCAGGGACTCCTGGACGAAGTCCTGTCCGGCGCCGCAGGTGCCATGACGGGCTTCTCCTACCCCGAGGCGCTCATCGCGTGTGTCCGGGCATGGCAAGCGGACGGCTACGAGGCCGCACGGCGCGAACTGCTGCCCTACCTGCCGCTGATCAACTTCGAGCAGCAAGCCAAGGTGGCATTGGCCATCCGCAAGGAATGCTTCCGCGAGCGCGGACTCATCAAGGACTCCGGTGTCCGCGCTCCAGCGGCCGGATTCCCGGAAGTATTGCGGGAATCCATGCAGGTCCACCTGGAGGAAGCCGCTGCCGCGCTGGGCTCCCGTGCAACTGTGGGGAGCATCTGATGGACCTCGGCATCGCGGGAAAGACCGCGCTGGTTGCCGCGTCCACGGGAGGACTTGGCCTGGCCGTTGCGCGTGCGCTGGCGGCCGAGGGGGTCCGTGTGGCAGTGGTTGGACGTCGGCGGGACCGCGCCAAGGAGATCGTTGCCGAACTGCAGGCCGCCTACGGCACGGGAGTCCTGGGCAGCGCAGGCTTCGACGCTGTTGCCATCGAGGCTGACCTCGGCACGGAGGAAGGCATCGTGTCGGCCGTGGACCAGACCGTGGCGAACCTTGGGCCGATCGACATCCTGGTGCTCAACGGTCCAGGCCCCAAGCCCGGTGCGGCGGCAACACTGACTTCCGAGGACATGGCAGCTGCGTTCGACCTCCTGGTCAAGCCGCATCATGCATTGGTAACCCAGGTCCTGCCCGGGATGCGGGAGCGCCGCTGGGGCCGCATCCTCGCGATCGGTTCCAGTGGAGTCACCGCTCCGCTGCCTAACCTGGGGGTCTCCAACACGGGACGGGCCGCCTTGGCCGGCTACCTCAAGACCCTGGCCGCAGAAGTGGCGTTGGACGAGGTCACCGTGAACCTGCTCCTACCGGGCCGGATCGCCACGGACCGCGTCACCCAACTTGACCAGGCCGCCGCGAAACGACGCGGAACCACGCTCGAGGACATCCAACTCGAGTCCCGGAAAACGATCCCGGCCCGCCGCTATGGAGAACCCGCCGAGTTCGGTGCCGCTGCCGCCTTCCTGTGCAGCGCACCGGCGTCGTACATCACCGGCGTGGCACTCCGGTGCGACGGCGGCCTGATCCGCAGCCTCTGAACCCCCACACTTTAAGGACTTGCCATGACTTCAACAGCGTTCGAAACCACCCTGACAGCTGAGGCAACCAGCACTGCCCAGCACCTCATCAACGGCCAATGGCTCGGCGAAGCCACCACGGAACGGATGAACCCGGCACGCCCCGGCGAACTCGCGGCCCTCTCCCCGAGCGGTACATCCGGGGACGTGGACGCCGCCATCACGGCAGCCGCAGCAGCACAGCCTGCTTGGGCGGCACTGCCCGCCCCGTCGCGTGGCGCCATCCTGATCGCCGCCGGAAATCTGTTGATCGAACGGCAGGCCGCCATCGCCGGAGACCTCGTCCGGGAAGAGGGGAAGACCCTCGCCGAGGCCAAAGGGGAGGTGAAGCGTGCTTCGGACGTCCTGCGCTTCTTCGGCTCCCTCGGATGGGCCGCTACCGGCGAAGTGCTGCCGAGCGGACCTCCGGACACCACCATCACCACCCGCCGCGAAGCTTTGGGAGTAGTTGGCCTGATCACGCCATGGAACTTCCCCATCGCCATCCCGGCCTGGAAGACCGCCCCTGCCTTGATCAGCGGCAACACCGTGGTGATCAAGCCCGCAGAGCTCACTCCCCTGTCCGCGACACACTTGGCCCGGGCGCTGCAGGACGCCGGGCTCCCGGATGGCGTGTTCAACGTGGTCCATGGCAAGGGCCGTGTGGTGGGCGACGCCCTGGCCCGCGATCCCCGCATCGCCGGGCTTTCCTTCACCGGCTCCACCAACGTGGGCCTCGCGCTGCAGGAAATCCTCAACGGCCGCCGGGCCCGTGTGCAGCTGGAGATGGGCGGCAAGAACGGCGTCCTGGTGCTGGACGACGCCGATCCCCGCAAGGCGGCCCAAGTGGTTGCCGCAGGTGCCTTCGGACTGACAGGCCAGGCCTGCACGGCGACCTCCCGGGTCTACGTGACGCCCGGCATCCGTGCTGCGTTCCTCGATGCTCTCGTGGAAGAGGCCGCCGCGTACAGCACCGGTGACGGGCTCGCGGACGGAACCCGGATGGGCGCCGTGGTGAGCAGGCAGCAATTCGAGCAGGACCAGGCAGCGGTGCGTACCGCCGTCGAACGCGGCGCGACGCTCCTGCACGGACAGTACGACGGCGACGCCTCCGGCGCGTTGTTCTTCCCGACGGCGGTCCTCACCGACCTTCCGTTCGACGACGCCGCGGTGACCGAGGAAATCTTTGGCCCGGTAGTGGCCGTGTTGGAAGTCCCCGACTACGAGGCCGGACTGGCTGCCATCAACGACTCCCGCTACGGGCTCACCGCAGGTATCTGCACCGACTCGCTGACTTTGGCCACCGACTTCGCGGCACGCGCACAAGCCGGTGTGGTCAAGGTCAACCGTCCCACGGCCGGCCTGGACCTCAACGTTCCGTTCGGTGGCGTCAAGGACTCCTCCACCAACACGTTCCGCGAACAAGGACGCTCCGCGCTGGAGTTCTTCACGTGGGGCAAGACCGTCTACACGGGCGTGTAGCAAGCCATGAGTTATGTGATCGCGCAGCCCTGCGTGGATGTGAAAGACAAGGCCTGCATCAACGAGTGCCCTGTGGACTGCATCTACGAGGGCGCGCGTTCCCTCTACATCCATCCGTCCGAATGCGTGGACTGTGGTGCCTGCGATCCCGTGTGCCCGGTTGAAGCGATCTACTTCTCCGAGGACGTCCCGGATGAGTGGGCTGACTATGTGAGGGCCAACGCGGAGTTCTTCGACGACGGTCCGGGTTTAAGCCGGCCGGACACAGACCACCCCGTGATCTCCGCAGAACCCCTCCGCCTACCCGTCCCCCAACCCAACTAGGTCGCATTAGTGCGCGTTTTCAGCCCTCAAAACGCGCACAACTGCGACCCAGTTGGGGTTAGTTGTTCTGGGCGGCGGGCGCCAGGCGGTAGCCCACGCCGCGGACTGTTTCCAGCCAGCGGGGGCTCTGGATACTGTCGCCCAACTTCTTGCGCAGATTACCCATGTGCACTTCCACGGCACGCTCGTCCGCGTCACTGACGTACGAGCCGACGTCGTAGGGCTCGTTCCGCAGGCGGCGGGCGAGGTCCGCCTTGGTCCGCACGATCCGCCCGGTTTCCAGCAGCGCAACCAGGAGGTCGAATTCCGTGCGGGTCAGCTTCAACTCCGTGCCGTTCAAGACGGCGGTACGGGAGCCCGCGGAAACGGCCAGTCCGTTGTGGCTCACCTCGGGATCCGCCTCTTCCGCGGCGGCCTTGGAGTCCGACGACGACCGCGGCCTGCGCATCATGGCCTCCACCCGGGCGCGCAGCTCGCGAGGCCGGAAGGGTTTGGTGAGGTAATCGTCGCCACCGGCTTCGAGGCCCATGAGGGTATCGAGCTCCTCGGCCCGGGCCGTCAGCATAATGATGTACGCATCCGAGGTTTTCCGGATCTGCCGTGCAACCTCGAACCCATCGATGTCCGGAAGGCCAAGATCAAGGGTAATAACGTCAGGGTTGAGTTCCCGGGCAGAGGACACACCGGCCGATCCCGTGGAGGCAACGTGGACATCGAACCCGGCCTGCGAAAGAACCACACGGACCAATTCGCGTATATCCTGGTCGTCCTCAATAACCAGCCCCACACGTACTTCACTCATCGCTGCCCCTCAGCCCCCTTAGATAACCCTTCGAAGTATAACCATTATGGTTAGGCTGATCTCATGAACAGACTTTCTTCCGCCTCCCCGCGGGTTGCGCCATGACCAACCCGACCATCTGGGATTTGGGCGAAAAGAAGAATCTGCTGGTCTTTCGGCGCTCGTTCCACGAGCACACCCTGCGCATGCGCGTAGTCCTGAGCCAACTGCCCCTCTCGGTATGCGTCTGCCTCTCCGCGATCCTCGTGTGGCTGTTCTTCCCGGCCACGCTTGGTAATCCGTTTTTTGTCATCTTCCTGCTGAGCCAGGCGTTCCTGCTGGCCGCCTGCGTCATTGTGCCGTGGCACAGGCTTCCGTTTCCCAGCTTCCTGGCCATTCCCGTCCTAGACATGGTATCCATCGGCTTTGGCAGGGAAGGTGGACAGGAAGCCCTGACGGGACTCAGCGTCTTGGTGGTACTTCCCGTCATCTGGCTATGCGCTTCGGGGCTGTATCCCCGGCTGGCCATCGCCATGTCCTTCCTCGGACCCCTCGCGATCGTTTGGGCGCCGTGGTTCATCAGGGGCAGCTTCACGGAACAGGACCTCACCAAGCCCCTCCTCTTCCCCATCCTGATCGTAGGCATCGGCGTGTCCGTCAGCGTCCTGACGCTCAGCATGATGCGGCAGCAAAGAGCCCTGGAGGAGAAGGATGAGGAACTCAAGGAAGCGCTGGACGCCAGTACCAAGCAGGAGCGCCTCCTGAACACCGTCATGGAAGCCCTCCCTTTGGGAGTCGTTGCCGTGGACGGGAATGGCCACGACATCCTTATGAACCGCCGCCAGCGCCAAAGCCACAGCCTCGCGACGCCGCCGGACAACCCCGATCCCAACGAGGCCGAACTGCTGGTCTTCGACACGGACCGGACCACTCCCCTGCCGGCAGACCAGCGTCCCGTACGCCGGGCCGTCCTGGGCGAACGGTTCACCGACCAACTCGTGTGGCTGGGCAGCGGGACGGACCAGCGCGCCTTCACGGCAAGCGCCAGGCCGATGGTGGATGACGATGGAAAGTTCGCCGGCTCCGTGGTGGTGTTCAATGACGTCACCGAACTGGTCAACGCCCTGGCAGCCAAGGACGACTTCGTAGCCAACGTCTCCCACGAGTTCCGGACGCCGTTGACCTCCATCCTGGGCTACGTGGAATTGATCCTGGACGATCCCCACGGCCTCGATCCGAAGTACCGGATGCAGTTGGACATCGTCCGGCGCAACGCCGAGCGGCTCCTCACCCTCGTCTCGGACCTGCTGTCCGTGCGGTCCGGCCAGATTGCCATCCAACCCCACACCGTGGACGTGGTGGAACTGGTCCGCAGCAGCGTCACTTCAGCCGAACCCCGCGCCGCGAAGGCAGGCATCCGGCTGTCCATGGACGTGCCTCCCGCGCTGGAAGCGCGCGTGGATTCCTCCCGGATGTCCCAGGTGCTGGATAACCTGGTCTCCAATGCCATCAAGTACTCCCCCGACGGCGGCGATGTGGTGGTGGCCGCCTGGGAGGACCAGGATTACGTTTTCTGCCGGGTCTCGGACACGGGCATGGGCATGACCCAGGAGGAAGCGTCCGAGGTCTTCACCAAGTTCTTCCGGGCAGGCGGAGTCCGCAACAGTGCCATCCCGGGCGTGGGGCTGGGGCTTCCCATCAGCAAGGCGATCGTGGAAGCCCACGGGGGCAGCATAGAACTCGAAAGCGAACCGGGACGCGGAACCACCTTTACGGTCAAGGTTCCCGCGTAACCGCGGCGCCCGGCCTTAGCGCTTGGCCGTCACCGCACCGGAATCACGACGGCGGCCAAAGAGGAAATAGCTCACGGGACCAAAGAAGTTGATGAAGGACGCTGCACGCCACAACACCTTCTTGCCCCTGATCTGCGCTTCCGGGGTCTTGGCCAAATTGCGTTGCGCGGCGATCAGCAACGTCAGGTTCACTGCACCGCTGATCATCAGCATCACGCGTTGGCCTGTGCTCATGTCTCGCCAAGATTTCTTGCGGGCCATCATGCCTCCATCCGGGAACGTGTACTTCTCAGGCTAGTCTTCGGCTCCGCGACCCGCCACAGCCTGCCGCACTACTTCACCCCAGGACTGTTCGGCGAGGTCCTTGATGGCGGCCAGGATGTCCTGCGGCGGCAGCGAGAGGTCCAGCGGGTACTCCACAATATCGATGTCCGTATTGAGGATCCGCCGCAGCTTCATCTCCCCTTGCCCGGCATAAACGAGCCACGCAGTAGGAACCCGCAGGGCGGTGCAGTAGGCCAGCAGTTGGTAGTGATCGGCGTTGAGCGAGGCGCCTGCGTCACCGGCTGCCGTGTATTTGGAGTCGTAAACCACCACGGGACGTCCGCCCAGGAAATGTGCGGCATCCGGCCTGACCGTCAAACGGTCGGTGTCCCGCACAGCTTCGTTGAGCAAGGCACCGTACTGCAGGCGCATCTCTCCCGGGTGCGAACTCATGGCTTGGCGTAAGGCGGTGCCCACGAAGTTCTCGAACACTTTGGCCATGTCCACCACGAAGGACGCCGTTTGCTGCTTGCCCTCTCCTGCCTCCGCGGACGCGTTGCGCAGGATCACTTCGGCCAGGCGGAGCACCGCGTGGTACCGCAGGTTCATCCTGCTGGCCTTCCACGGCGGCAGTGGCGCTCCGGACTGGAGGCGGGTGACGGCGTCGAGCTTTCCCTTGAGCTGCCGCAGGCGGCTCTGGACATCGGCGCGGACGCCGGGCACTTGCGCCATACGCTCCAGCGCGGCGCGGAGGATCCGGTTCTCGGCGATGTCCTCGGTGAATTCGTCGTAGGAGACTTCCAAGGGGACCATCATGCCGGGGCGGCGGGAGATCTGGTCCGAAATCCGGATCCGGCCCTTCACGGTCCGCAATGATTCGTCCACGGTGAGGTATCCCTGGAGGACCCCGCGGCTCAGGGCACGGTCGGCCAATTGTGCCAGGGATTCGGCGAGCGCACTCCACAGGTCCGGGTGCTCCACGGCTTCCACGGCGTGATCGCCAAAGCCTTGGTCGCCGGCGTAGCTCAGCAGGAACAGGAGCCGGTTCAGGCCCAGGCGATCCTTGGGGCGCACCTCCAGCTGAATGGTGGAGGTGCGTACAGAGCCCACTTTGCCGGCCGGTTCGATCCGGTAGAGCCCCATGCCCATGGGCGAGGTCTTGGCCAGGCCGCTGGCATTGATGAACGCCGCCGACTCGGGGTCCAGTTTCTCCACCACGCCGCGGGACAGTTCGTCCATGACGATGTGCCGTGGTCCGGTCAGCCTCCCCTGGCCCCGTTTCGCTACGGCCGCCGCGGTTCTGCCAACGGCCGGGGTGACGCTCCGCGCCGGAGCGCCCGACGGCTCAGCTGCGGCGCTGGAAGGCGGCCGCCCCGGGCGGGGCGGGATGGCCTTAGCGGGCCGCAAGTCGTCCCAGCAGCTGGTCCAGGCCGAAGCGCTCTTCCAGTTGTGCACGGTTCAGTTGGCCGTGGTAGTGCTCCTCAAGGAGGGGCATGAGCTCGTACTTCCAGATCCTGCGCAGGCCCGTGGGGTTCTGGGCAGCGTTCTTCATGAAGTACGACGGCCCGATCATGAGGTCCCGGTCCCAGTCGTCAATGGCCTCGTTGAGGGCATCCAGGAGGTCCGCGTTGAGGGTATCCAGCCCGCGGGCTTCGAGGAAGCGGCGCAGGGAGCCCTTGACCGGCTCCACGTTGGGGTGGAGCTCAATGAACGCAAAGCGGCGGCGGATGGCTGCATCCATCATGGCGATGGAGCGGTCCGCGGTGTTCATGGTGCCGATGATGTACAGGTTGTCCGGCAAACTGAAGGGCTCGTTGGGGCTGTACTGCAGGTAGATGCGGTCGTCCCGGTACTCGAGCAGGAAGTACAGCTCACCGAACACCTTGGCCAGGTTGGCCCTGTTCATTTCATCGATGATGAGGAAGTACGGCTTGTGGGCGTTCTCCGGTTTGGCGGCTTCTTCGGCGAGCCTGCGCAGCGGCCCGGCGACGAGCTTGAAGGACACTTGGCCGTCGTCGGTCTTGTCCGGGCGATAGCCCTCAAAGAAATCCTCATAAGCGTACGAGGGGTGGAACTGCACCAGCTTCACGCGTTCGTCCGTGCTGTCTCCGGCGAGTTCAGCCGCGAGGTGCTTGGCCAGGTACGTCTTGCCGGTGCCGGGCGGACCGTAGAGGACCAGTTGACGGTTCTCTTCCAGGAGTTCAGCGATTTCCTTGAGCGGCTCGAGGTCCATGTGCAGCGACGCAGCGAACTCTTCGGTCAAGGGACGGAAGCCCTGCTGCACAACCTCGACGGCGACAGTCGGGGGCGCTTCGTCCTCGCCATCGGTTTCGGCTTCCACAGGGAGCAATTCCTGGAGTGCCTGGATGACCCGGGTGACGTCAACAATAATGCCGGGGGTGGACAGCTGCCGCTGGGCATGGCGCGGCAATTCCGTGATGGCGTAGCTGTCGTCGAACCAACGGACCTTGCGGCGGATCCGGCGGTTGTCCTCATCCGGTTCGCCCAGGACCACGCCGACGCGTACGCGGCCACCGTTTTGGTAGAGCGTGAGGTCACCGGGCTTCATGACGGTGAGGAAGGCGAAGACGGCGGTTTTGGTGTCCTCGCGCTCTACGTAGCCAAGGTGCTTGCAGTCCTCGTCAACGGCATGCTGGACCACGCCGGCGGTGACTCCGGCGTCCAAGGAACGAAGGTGTTCCACATCCAGCGTGGCTTTTTCTTCGCCGAGCCATCCGGCGAGCAGGTCGGCATTGTCGTGGTGTGTGCGCAGGAGCCACGACCGGCGGCCCGGGTCGCCCACCTTGCGCCACTGGCTCACCAGTTGGCGCGCGTACCAGTCGATCCGCTGGCCGGCCTGCTCATCCAGGTGGAGCCGGATCCGGTGGATGTCCGCAGTGATGTCTTCCTCGGTGTCGCCGTCGGCTCCGCCCACCAACGATGCGAAGGCGTCACGGATCTCCCGGCGCTCCACGTCGGCCACCACAGGCTCGAAGTAACTGGGCCACACGAGGTACTCGATGCTGCGACGGAGGGCGGGCTGGTCCTCGGGTGTTCCAACGGCCAGTTCGTGGAACTTCAGGGGATCGGACAGTGCCTCGCTGATGGTCTCCGTGCTTTGGCTGTCCACGTGCTCCACGAAGCGGCACAGCCACACCAGGTGGTCCCAAATGGTCCAGTTGAACTCAGCCGTGCGGTCCCGGATGACGCCGTGGTCCGTCATGCCTTCATAGAGTTCTTCGGGCAGCTCGACGGCAGGCTCCACCCACGAGGCCGCCTCGGCAACACGCGCGCGCTTGACCCGGAGCGACTTGACCTCGTGGGCCAGCGGCAACGACTGCAGGAACAGCAACTCGACGGCCAGCAGCTTGGCCTCGCGGGAAGCGCCCTCAAGGTTCTGGCGCAGGTTGGTCATCATGGGCGCCTTGGAATCCGCCACTCCCCGTTCGAGCCGTTCCAGCAGTTCCCGTGCGGCGTCAGCCGTCCACGTCAGGGTCCTCCCATCCAAGGCTGACGGTCTGCCTTGGAGGGCCGGACTGAGCACGTACCACGCCGCGTCCTCGATCTCCTTGGAGATTCCGGGGGCGCGGTCAATGGCAGGCATCACGGAGGGGGTCACCATGCCAACTTACCTTGTTTGCTTTAAGTCGGCATCTGGATTTCCACAGGGTTCATTCAGCTTTTAATGCATCCCAAACCGGTAGGCAGCAGGGACGGGTTCGCCAGGACATACCTCCTCCCACAGGTCCGCGATGGCGTCCTCGCCCTCCCGCAAATCAGGGATCTCGACGCCGTCACGGAGGATCGCCGCGGCCTCGGCTCCGTGCCCGCCGCGGGCGAGCGCCAGCGCCCTGAGGAACGTCAAACGTCCGACGGCGGCACCCTCCTTGGGTGCCGACTCCGCCAGGTCCAGCGCCATGACCGGGTCTCCGTGCCGGATGCTCAGGGTGACGGCTTCCACGAGCAAGGCGGTGACGGTTGAATCAGTCTCCACGCCGTTCCGCAACTCAGCGAGGCCTTCTTCGTTTTTCCCCGCAGCGAGCAGGGCCAGGCCCAAACCACGGTGTGCCAAGGCCTTCGTCCGCCTGTGGGCATGCTTGGCGCCAAGTGTCCGTTTGTACCATTCCTTGGCGCCATTGAGGTCCTGCCGGGCATGCCGCATGGTAGCCACTTGGAAGTCCGCTTCCGGGTTCCCCTGCGCTTCAAGCAGCTCCTCCCAGTCCGCACCGGCAACAAAGGAGGTCGCGCCGTCGAACGGTTGCCCTTTCAGTAGCCCCAGCCAGGGTTCCTGCTCCGCCGTGACGCTTTCCGTGACGAACGGCGTGCCGCTTTCGTCGATCCACCGCTTGCCGGTGCGCCGGCGCCGGGCGCGTTCGGCCACTCCCCAGCCGCTGCCGGTCAGCAGCATTTTCGACGGCGGCACATCGGCGTTGCTGATCACGGCGGGAAGCATGGCTTCCAGTTGCCCGTGCGGCAGCAGTGTCTCCAGCTTCAGGCCCGCATGTTTCACGGCAGCGTCCCAGTCCTGGCCGTGTGAACTTCCCGGGTCGAGGTGCCCGTTGCCGTAGGCCTCCACCCAGGACCACACCGCTCCGGCCGGCATGACGAGGTGTTCGAACTGGGTCTGTGCCAGTCCCGCCTGGATTTCGGCGTAGGGGCCGGCGCCGGGGCTCAGCCACTCCTGCCATCGTTTGCCTCCCTGCCCCTGGCCCCAGACGAAAAGCTTCTTACCCCGCAACAGGCCGGTGGAGAGCATCGCGAGCCCATCGCCGTCGTCGTCCGCTGCCACTACCCAACGGCGCTCGGCCGGATCGATGTCGAAGAAGAAGTCGGCCGCGTGCGGGCTGTTGACCAGCCAGGTGCCGTCGTAGCCTTCATGGGCCGTGGGCCGGACGCGGGTGATGTCCGTGGCGTAGTCGCTGCCGAACGCCTCGTCCGCGGGCGCGATCACGCGGGTCCTTGCTGTCTCCGGGATCGCCGCGTTGCTCCACCAGTACATGGGAACGTCGTGGTCATTGGGGTTGCGGATCCGCACGGCGGCGATCAACACGGCCGAATCCTCCGGCAACCAGAGGTCCACCTGGAACACCACTTCGCGGAGCCGTTCGAATTCCCACATCCGCAGGACGTGCTTGCCGTCCGGGGTGTGGACGATCGCCGTATGCAGCGGATCGCAACTGGTGGGCGAATGGCCGCGCGTTCCGATGTTCCACTCCAAACCGCCGGCAAACCACGCCTTACGCAGCGCGATATTGGCCAGCTGCGGCGCTCCGTGGGTGTGCAGGAGCTGCTTGCCCGTGGCTTTGTCGAACAACTCCCAGATCCTGCCGCCCAGCGACGGCAGCACCGTGGCGCGGAGCTTGCTGTTTTCAAGCACGACGGCGGGAAACTCCCTGGGTGCCGCGTCCCTGTCATAGCCGTCCTGCATGAGGTATGGATAAACGTTGGGCACCAGGCCGTACCGTGCGGACGCCTGGAGCTCCTCAGGGATGCCCTCGCCCACGGTGTAGGGCTGGTCGAGTTCGGAGGCCACCACGGGCAAGGGGTTCAGGGGGCCAAGGTCCGCCATGCCCAGCGTCAGGGTTGTCACTGTGAGGTTGGAAGATGCCACGTCAGTATCCAATCGTGAGGAGGAGTCCACGGTTCGGCTCGATGGTGATGGTGGCGCCGGGCCCGTAGTGCGCGGCATTCTGGAAGCCGTCAATGGCAGGGGCGTCCATGTCCACGGACGCAAGGTGGGCGGAACCGGCGTCGAAATTCAACTGCACGTCCACAGTCTCCTCGGACCACGAAGCCAGCGCTACTACTGCCTTCCCGCCGTCCGTCCACGTGGTGGCCAGGATGTCAGCATGGCTGGTTGTGACCGGCGCCTGCGGATCCCAGTGGCCCACTATCTCCATCTGCTCCAACCCTGTCTTTGCCCAGAAGTCCCACAGGGGCCGGTTGTCCACGCGCGGCGCCCTGCCCGTCATGCCGAACACCATGCCTCGCCAGGGATTGCCGCCGTTTTCGAGCATTTCGCCCATGAGGCCGAACGGTATTCCGGACAACTCCACCAGCCAGTAGTCCGGGTCGGTTCCTTCATAGTCGAAGTACTCCCCAAGCCAGAGCCTGTCCACATAGGGCAGCTGCTCCATGTACAAGTTGGCTGACGACGCGTAGCCATCGTGGGCGGTGAATTGGTTGGCCGAATGCAGGTCGATCTCCGGGCCGTCAGTGGCGCGCTCCCGGCAGGCTCTTTCCAGCACTTTCCGGACCCGCAGCATGGTGTGCCGGTCGAAGGCGATGTCATCCAGGTAGATCCCGTCGATGCCGTCCTCGCCTTTGGACAGTTCGGCGAGGCTGCGGACGTAGAAGTTCTCCAGCCGCGAGCCACCTGTGGTGACCACCGCAATGTCATCCACGTTGGGCGCGAACCACGCGGAGACGTAACCATCCCCGGCGTGCTCCTGGAGCCAAATGTGTCCCTTACCCGTTCCGTCGCTGAACACCTCATGGTCCAGGTGGAGCATGGGCAACAGCTCAGGACTGTGGAAGGTGAGCTCCCGGACGGTGTTGTAGACCTTGGCCTTGAGTCCGTGCTTGTGGCACTCGGCGATGTAGCTGCGGAGCTTGTCCTCACTCAGCAGTGGATCGTTGATGTAAGGGGCGGGCGCCGTGGCGTGATGGATGTTGACCACCGTTGCGCCTGCTTCCGCAATCTGTTGTGGGTCCGCCGGCTCGTGAAAGTACCGCTTGCCCAGATGTTTGCCAGGTTCGATCGGCTTGAACGGAGTCAGGAGGAGCCGGAAATCGAAGTCGAGTGCGTGCCCGGAGTCCAGGGCGCGTGGCCCACTGGTGGCTCTTACGGTGACAATGCCGTCCTGCGTCCGGAGCGAGACTCCCCCGGTTCCCCACGAATCCGGCTGCAGCAGCGGCTTCTCGAGGTAGAAGTTGGTGTTCAGCGGCCGTTCGTAGCTCCTGTCACGGAGGGCGAGTTGCAGTCCCGCATGAGCCCCGCCCAGCCACAGCGCATCCTGGTTCTTGCTTGCCACGTTCCACACCCAGTCCAGTTCCGCGGGTCGCCGTCCGCCCGGGATTCCCAAGCCCATGGCAAGCGGCACCGCAGCTTCATGCAACCCAAGCCGCAGCCCGACGTCGGGCACGTCCACAGTCCCTCGTGCGCTCAACCGCAGCCCGAAGTGAACGGCACCATCCGCGTCGAGCGTTCCGGCCAGCTCCAGCGACGCCACTGTCTTGCTGCCCTGCAGGCCCGTCCACTGGCAGGTCCACGAGACCCGCGCCGGTCCCGCCACGGTGTAATCGATAGGCCCGTAGGACCAGTCGATGGTTCCCGTTTCCAACGTCATCGCTTGCGATAAAAGCCCGACGGCGGGACCGTCCGTTGCCGTCACGCCCGCAGTGAAGGTGGAGGTCACCTGCGCCGGGAGACCCGAATCTCCCAGCTTGAGGGTCCTGCCCAGGATTCCCAACGTCCGGCGTTCTTCATCCAGCGTGACAGGGGTAAACGGGGCCACGAGCTCGGCGTCCTGGGCGATGGTCGAGTCGATCCACGCGAGCCGCCTGAGCAGCCGCGGATCGTTGGTGGCCTCCGTGCGTTCCCTAAGATCCAGGGCCACGGCCAGATGCTGCGTTAGGCCGTCGTCGTTTCGGACCGTGATGTCCGTTGTGACCACGCCGTCGGCATCATCGGGGATAGGGACGATGACGAACAACGCCTTTACTGTTCCCGCGGGGATGCTGAGGGACTTCTTCAAGGGCTTGCCGAGCCGGTCCGTTCCGTCGGTGTTGATGCAGCGCCCGTTCGCTACCTCCACCGATACGCCGTCGAGGTCCTTCAGTGCATAGACACCGAGCTGGACCACGTAATCCTCACCCGGCTGGGCCGTGCCCCGGAAATGGCCGGTGGGTCCGTTGATGGCCCAGTGCGCGGCCAGCCCGTGCCGCATGGAGATGGGGTTGAGCCGGTCTTCGGCGAAGATGAGGAAGGCTTCGCCGGCATACTCCTGCTGAAGCTGCTCCAGTTCCGCCGCTGTTGCCGTGAAGTTCATGGGCGCAAACGAGTCACGCTCGCTGGCGGCCTCGTAACGCACTGCGTGCGCTGGTGGGAGCTGGGTTCCGTTGCTGTCCGCCCACAGGGAACCCACGACGGCGGCCGCCCAGTCGGGCGCTGCGGCCGGCCTGCGTGGGAGGTACTGCGCTTGGGGATAGTGCGCCTTTCCCAGCATCGCGTAAGGCAGGTAGTACACGAAGTAGGGTCCGGGGCCATCGACGGCTTGGAAAACCAGCGTGCCCGACTCCCGCGCGGCTTCTTCCACTATGACGTTCCGGACCCTCGTCCCGGAGTGGGCGGCCACGACGATGATCTCCACACCGGCAGGGTTCTGGTCTTGTCGCCGCCAAGGAATGACCACCCTCCTGTTTTGGCCCAAGCCATCGTCCGGGACCTCCACCACGAAGCGGTGGTTGCCGTACAGGAGCTTGTCCCAGTTGCCGACGCCGCACTCCACTTCCGGGTGCCCGGTAACGCGTTGGGGTACGTGTTGCCGGGCGGAGCCGATGTGCGGGGATTTGATGGATTGGGCGGGCTCGGAGGGGCGTGTTGTGGCCGGTGTGAGCGGCTCGGGCAGCGGCATCGCTGGGACTCCTGAAGGTAGCTTCCGGGGTGGTTTCACCGAGTTGGTGAATCCTTACATCATTGCCGCGTTCCGTGAAGGCTGTAAAGGGTATTGCGATGCGCGATGAGTGTCATTGGCTGAGTGTTTGACCACCACGGCTTGTGCGTAGGCTTGGTCAGTGACCATGCATGCGAATCAGCTCAGTCTTGGGCTGGCTGAAGCTGTGCGGCTGGTGCGGGGGCTCCTTCCGTCGACCGACGCATCGGAGGTCGTGGCGGTGGAGAGTTCGGGAACGGTTAACTACCTGTACCGGATAGGACCAGGTTTCGCCGCGAGGTTTCCGATGCAAGGCACGGACGCTGCCCTGGCCCGCGAAACCCTTCTCGCGGAACACGCCGCGATGCGCGAGTTCGCCGCAGTCAGCACCGTTCCATCACCCGTGCCTGTTGCGATTGGCGAGCCGAGCGCCGATTATCCGCTGCCGTGGTCTATCCAGACCTGGATCGAGGGCGAAACTGCTACCGCGACGTCAGCGGCTTCGTCGACAGCCTTTGCGCTGGACCTCGCGGCGCTCATCGCGAGCCTTCGGCAGGCCGACACGAAGGGCCGTTCATTCTCCGGTGGGGGCCGCGGAGGCGAACTGGTCACCCATGATGCGTGGGTGGCACAGTGCCTCCGACGGAGCGAGGGACTCCTGCCGGTTGACCGGCTCCGCCTGGCTTGGTCCTCGCTGAGGCTCCTGCCTCGTCATGGTGACGACGTCATGTCCCACAAGGATCTCATTCCCGGAAATGTGGTCGTGGGCGCCGACTGCCTCGCGGGTATCCTCGACACCGGTGGCTTCGGCCCCGCCGACCCTGCACTGGACCTCGTTGCCGCTTGGCACATGCTCGACTCCGGCAGAAGGAACGTCCTGCGCACGACCCTCGCCATCGAGGACCTCGAATGGAGACGAGGCGCCGCTTGGGCCTTCGAACAAGCTATCGGGCTCGTCTGGTACTACGCCGACACGAATCCTGCGATGAGCGCACTCGGCCGGAGCACCCTGGAACGTCTTCTCGCCGATCCCACGTTGTCCCTCTAGCCGGCCGAGCACCGCAAACCCCGCTCAAAGCCTTAGCTGTCCTCGACGCGTCCGTCCCTCTTCAGCTCAGCGATCCTAAGCCGAAGGAAGATGATGGCCAAGACCAATGCGTATACGGCCAGGACGGCCACCGCGATCACGAAGACAGCGTACAGAACCCCGATGATTCCGAAGGCAGGACTTAAAGTCATTGTTTCCCCCAATAGTCGATGAACTCCCCATGCTACGCAGACCGCAAGGGTTTCCCCGGACGCGGTGAAGAAGGTGTCACGCCCGCGGCTGCAGATTGACGGCATTCACCGCGGCCCTCGCTGCGCGCACTGTCTCGCGGTCTGTCACGGAATAGGCTGTGGGATCCGCGCCGTCCTGGCTCCCGAGGGAAATGGCGGAGTCGGCGAGCGTGGACACAGTCCTCTTGGCGGACAAGTGCACCGCGGAGAGGCCTGCCGCATGCATGGCGGGGATGTCCGAGAGCTTGAGCCCTCCCCCGGCCATGATCTCGATGGCCCCAGCGGAACGTTCAACCAGTTGAGCCAGGGTGGGCAGGCCCTCCCCGGCCGTTGGCTCGTGTCCGGACGTGAGGACGCGGGTGAACCCGAGCTCCAGGAGTTGCTCCAGGGCACGGAGAGGATCCCGGGATTGATCGATGGCACGGTGGTAGGTTATCCCGGCCTCCGGGTTGGTCTGCCGGGCCACGTCCACCAGCCTGGCCGTAACGGGAACGTCCACTTCGTCGTCGCGGGTCAGCGCCCCCACCACAACGCCGTCAGCTCCCAGGGCCAGCAGGTGCCTGACTTCGTGAACCATGGTGTCCACCTCCGAGGCGGAATAGTGGAAATCGCCGGGCCGGCACCGGACCAGGGCATGGATTCCCAGGCGACCGTCCACATGTTCCATGCTTGACTCCAGGAGGCCCTGGCTTGGAGTAAGGCCACCGAGTTCCAGGCCGCTGCACAGTTCGATCCTGTCGGCGCCTTCCGCGGCTGACGTTCCTGCGCCCGCAGCGCTTGTCACGGCGATCTCAAGTTTCATGGTGAAACTCTACGTGGACCCGGGTTTGGGCACACCAAAGGCCCCTGAGAAGCATCTCCCAGAGGCCTTAGGTGCAAAACACGGTGGCTCAGGCCTGGTAGGCCGCGAGCTTCTCCTTTTGCTCGGGCGTGAGCCTCAAGACCCGTCCGTTCTCTTCAGCCACGAAAGCCAGGTGCGTGCTCGCTTTGACGCACTCCTCGCGGGTTACGGGATCCTTGATGACGTAGTGGAGATCGAAACTGGCTCCCTTAACGGCGCCCACCCAGATTTCCACGACTGCCGGGATGTTGCGGTACTCCAAGGTTCGGACGTAGCGGACCTTGTGCTCGACGACGAGGGTCATGACGCCTTCGCCAACATCGTTGAACAAGGCGGCGGGCGGCTCCGTGCCCGGCAAACCGGCACCCGCGGGCGGACCGAAAGCCGCGATGCGGGCTTCCTCCAGCATGCGTACGATCTGCACGTTGTTGATGTGGCCGTAGGCATCCATGTCACCCCAGCGCATGGGCACCAAGACCTCGATGCGCTGGGGTGCCACCGACGATTCCGCGGACGCGGGTGCCGTTTGCGTGCTCAGCTGTGCACCGCCGTCGAATCGTCCACAGTGGTTTCGCCCGCATCCTCACCAGCAAACTGGGACATGTAGAGGCGGTAGTACGCGCCCTGCAGTGCCAGCAACTGGCTGTGGTTGCCCTGCTCCACGATCTGGCCGTTCTCCATCACCAGGATGGTGTCGGCATCGCGAATGGTGGAAAGGCGGTGGGCGATCACGAAGCTGGTGCGGTCCGTGCGGAGGGCAGCCATGGCCTTCTGCAGCAACAGTTCGGTACGGGTGTCAACGGAGCTCGTCGCTTCGTCGAGGATCAACAAGGATGGATCGGAAACGAACGCACGTGCGATGGTGATGAGCTGCTTCTCACCGGCGCTGACGTTGTTGCCCTCTTCGTCGATGATGGTCTGGTACCCGTCCGGAAGCGCACGGACAAAGCGGTCCACGTAGGTGGCCTTTGCCGCCTCCATGACCTGTTCCTCTGTCGCATCCAGGTTGCCGTACTTGATGTTGTCGTAGATGGTGCCCCCGAAGAGCCACGCATCCTGCAGCACCATGCCCACCTTGGAGCGGAGCTCGGCCCGGCTGAGATCCTTGACGTCCACGCCATCCAAGGTGATCCGCCCTGCGTTGAGCTCGTAGAAACGCATCACCAGGTTGACCAAGGTGGTCTTGCCAGCCCCGGTCGGTCCCACGATTGCCACCGTGTGACCCGGCTCAGCGCTGAAGGAGAGGTCTTCGATCAGCGGCTTGTCCTCGACGTAGCTGAAGTACACCTTCTCGAATTCCACGTGTCCGTCTGTCTTGGCCGGCAAGTGCTTGGTGCCGGTTTCCTGGACTTCCTCCTCGGCATCCAGGAATTCGAAGACACGCTCTGCCGAAGCCACGCCCGACTGCAGCATGTTGGCCATGCCCGCGATTTGGCCCAGCGGCTGGGTGAATTCGCGCGAGTACTGGATGAAGGCCGTGGCATCGCCGAGGCTCATGGAACCTGAGGCGACGCGCAGGCCACCGACGACGGCGATGCCCACGTAGGACAGGTACGAGACGAAGTTCATGGCCGGGAAGATGATGCCGGAAACGAACTGTGCACCGAACGAGGCCTTGTACAGTTCCTCGTTCTTTTCATCGAAGCGGACCAGCATGTCTGCATCGCGGCCGAAGACCTTCACCAGGTCATGGCCGGAGAACGACTCCTCGATCTGGCCGTTCAAGGCACCCGTGTTCTTCCACTGCGCTGCGAAGAGCTTCTGGCTCCTGGCACCGATCACGCCGGCCATGACTCCGGAGAGCGGCAGCGCGATCAAGGCGATCAGCGCAAGCTCCCAGGACACAATGAACATCATCACGATGATGCCCAGCACGGTCAGTACCGAACTGACCAGCTGCGCGAATGCCTGCTGGAGGCCCTGCTGGACGTTGTCCACATCATTGGTGACGCGGGACAGGATGTCGCCCCGCTGGCGGGTGTCGAAGTAGTTCAGCGGGAGCCGGTTGAGCTTGGCCTGGACTTCGTCGCGGAGGTTCCTGATGACCCGCATGACGATCCGGTTCAGCAGCCATCCCTGGGCCCACAGGAAGATGTTGGCCACGAAGTACATGAGCAGGACGATCGAAATCAGGAACGTCAGCTTCGGGAAATCGATGCCGTTGGTCAGGGTCATTTTGGAGACCATGTCCGCGAAGTTGTCCTGGCCCTGCTGGCGCATGAGGTCCGCGAACTGCTCCGGGGTCACACCTGGCGGTATCTGCTTGCCAATGACGCCACCGAAGATGACGTCCATGGCGCTGCCGAGGACCTTGGGAGCGATGACGTTGAGGACCACGGAAACCACCACGAGTCCGATGACGATCAACACACCAACCCGTTCGGGCTTGAGCAGGCCCATGAGACGCTTGGCGGAAGGCCAGAAAGCCTTGGCCTTCTTGGCCGGCACATCGCCGAACATTCCGCCGTCGGCCTCTGTGGGGACGTACTCTTCCTCTACGAAGTCCTCATCTTGAAGGGCCTCTGTGGCTACATCAGCGGCAGCCTCGGCCTTGGCGGCTTTGGCGGCTTCGGCCTTGGCAGCCCAGCCACGCTTCTTTTGCTGGTTCTGCTCGGTCATGCCACTTCCTCCACGCTCAGCTGGGATTCAACGATTTCCTGGTAGGTGGGTGAGGTTTCCAGGAGTTCGTCGTGGGTACCCCTGTCAACGATCCGCCCGTTGTCGAGGACGAGGATCTCGTCGGCGTCGCGGATGGTGGAGACGCGCTGGGCGACGATGATCACCGTGGAGTCGCGGGTCTTGGCCTTCAGCGCCTTGCGCAGCCGGGCGTCGGTAGCGACGTCCAGTGCCGAGAACGAGTCATCGAAGACATAAACGTTGGGCTTGGTCACCAAGGCGCGTGCGATGCAGAGGCGCTGCCGCTGGCCACCGGAGACGTTGGTGCCGCCCTGCGCGATACGGCGGTTGAGGCCTGCCGATTTCTCCTCCACGAAGCCTTTGGCCTGCGCGGTTTCGAGTGCCTCCCAGAGTTCCTCGTCCGTGGCCTCGGTCTTGCCGAAACGGAGGTTGTGCTCGATGGTGCCGGAAAACAAGTACGGCTTCTGGGGAACGGCGGCCACACGGCTGCTGATCTCCGACGCATCCAGTTGGGTGACAGGGACGCCGTCGAGCAGAACTTCACCGGAGGCGACGTCGTAAAGCCGCGGCAGCAGCGAAACCAGGGTGGTCTTGCCTGCGCCGGTGGACCCAATAATGGCCAGTGTCTTGCCGGGTTCGGCTTTGAAGGAGATGTTGCTCAGCACGGGAGCCTCGGCGCCCGGGTACTTGAAGGTAACGTCGCGGAACTCCACGCGACCGGCTTTTTCGGCCGGCACCACCGGGGTGGTGGGGTTATGGATGGAAGGCTCGACGTCGAGTACCTCGCCGATGCGGTCCGCACACACCGAAGCGCGGGGAATCATCATGGCCATGAAGGTACCCATCATGACGGCGATCAGGATCTGCAGCAGGTACTGGAGGAACGCGGTCAAGGCTCCCACCTGCATGTCTCCGGAATCGACGCGCTGGCCACCAAACCAGAGCACGGCGGCGGTTGAGAGGTGGAGGATCATGCCGATGGCCGGGAACATGAGGACGAACAGGTTGCCGATCTTCACGGACACGGCCGTGAGGTCCTGGTTGGCCTCGCCGAAGCGCTTTGCCTCATACGGCTCCCGAACGAAAGCCCGGACCACGCGGATACCGATGATCTGCTCGCGCAGCACGCCGTTGATGGCGTCGATCTTGGCCTGCATGGACCGGAAGAGCGGCATCAGGCGAACCACCAGGTAACCGACCACCGCCACGAGGACGGGCACGGAGACCCACACGAGCCATGACAGGCTGACGTCTTCCTGGACGGCCATGATGATGCCGCCCACGCACATGATGGGCGTGGAGACCATGAAGTTCAGGCCCATGAGGACCAGCATCTGGACTTGCTGGACGTCGTTGGTGCCGCGGGTGATCAGGGTTGGAGCGCCAAACTTGTTGACGTCCTGGGCGGAAAAGCTGCTGACTTGGCGGAAAACGCCCCGGCGGAGGTCGCGGCCTATGGCCATGGCCGTCCGGGCTCCGAAGTAGACGGCCGCGATGGCAGTGAGTACCTGGGCGAGGGCGACAGCGAGCATCAGCGCGCCGGTCCGCCAGATGAAGTCGGTATCGCCGCGGGAAACTCCCTCGTCAATGATTTTGGCGTTGAGGCTGGGAAGGTAGAGCGTTGCGATGGTGGACGCCAACTGGAAGATGAGGACGGCCACGATTTGCGGCAAATACGGCTTGGAGTAGCGCCGTATAAGGGTGACAAGCATGCCCACGGATCCTTAAGGAGAGAGTGCGTGAATGAGTTAAGTAAGTTCTAGCAGCAGGCGCTGACAGTATTAGCCTCCCCACTCTACGAGGTCGGTTGCCTATGCGAAACAACCTCCGGAAAAGATCATCCCAGCGGAGTACCAGCAGCGACACTCTGGTGTAGATGGCGCTAGCCAAGCATCCCGAGGTACTTCGGGCGGCATTTCATCGCATGGATCAGCTCTTCACTACCGTCGTCCCAGACCAGTACTACGAGTTCCAGCAGTCGCCCGTGCGTATCAAAGCCGAGGCGAAGGAACCTGCGTGGGTCCTCATCATCCAAAGGGACTGACACCAGCGGCCAAGTCGCCGCCTCGATCGCGTCAGCGGAGCTGATACCGTGCTTGCGTGCGGAACGGCGGACATTCACGCCGCGTGCGACCAGGCGGCCAGGGCGGCACGGATGGCTTCGGATCGGTTGAGGTGTTCGCGCTCGGCTCTTGCCATCACAGCTGCCAACTCGTCCACCGTCAGGCGTACCGGAATGACCTGAGATGCCTCCGCCCCCCGGGCAGGGCGCCCCATCCGCGCCTTCAACTCCTCAAGGTCGTAGCCAGCTTCGGCCTCCTCCACCCATTCGTCGATCTCAGACTCCGAGACTTCCCGTCCGCGCATTTTGCGTTCCATGCAAAGAATCGTATTACGAATATCTTCTGGTGACCACAGCGACCGACGGCTGCGACCCAAAGACAAAAGGCACTGGCAGGAATCCCGGCCAGCGCCTTTTGTCGCGCCCTTGTTCAATTCCCGTCTCAGCGAGGTGGGGAAAGCGAGCAGGAAAGGCAGGTTGGCAGACTTAGCCTGCGTGCTTGCCGTGGTCGGCTTTGGCTTCGACGCCCTGCAGGAGCATCAGGGCCATGCGTTCCTGCTGCCGGCGTTCGCGCTTGAGTTCCTTGCGCAGGGCCCTCAGCTCATCGGCGGTCCTGGCTTGCTGCTCGGCGACGCCCTGCTGCTCGCGGAGCCGGGCCTGGAGTTCCACGTTCGCCCGGCTGAGCTGGAGCTGTTGTTCCGCCAGGACGTACTGGGTCCGTGACAGTTGCTCCTGGAGTTCCTTCACGTCGGTCGCCGCATGGGGCCGTTCCTGGGTCAGGATCCTGGCGAACTCAAGGTCGAGGTCCTCCGACGAGCGGTCCCCCGGTGCCGAACGCCGCGCGCTTTCCCCGGACCCGCCCTGCCGGGGACCGGAATCCTGAACCGAGCCGGAAGCAAGGTGCCGTTCGGCATCGAGGCGGGTGCCGGCGTCGTGCGATTCACCAGCGCCGGACGGCACTGCGTCCAGGGACGTCGTGTCCAAGGACATCGCTGCCTCACCGGACGCGGTGGCGATGAGTTCCTTTTCCGGGGCCGCGTCGACGGTCCGGCGGAGGGGGCGTTCCTTGATCAGGAGAACGGCCAGGAGGGCAACCACGCTGATGACGGCAGAGATCATGAAGATCTGGGCAGTGGCGTCACCGTAGGCGGCACGCATGATGTCGCGGATCGGGGCGGGCATGTCGGCCAGGTCCATGCTGGCACCGGAGGAACCACCCTGCACGGGGATTCCGGCGGCGGCCAGTCCCTCGACCGCCAGGTCCTTCACGTGGTTGGACATGATTGCGCCCAGGACGGAGACACCGATCGCGCCACCCACCGAGCGGAAGAATGCCACGGAAGCACTGGCCGTTCCAATGTCCCTGGCCTGCACGGTGTTCTGCACGGCAAGCACCAGGTTCTGCATGAGCATGCCCAGGCCAAGGCCGAACACGCCGGTGTAGATCGCAACGATCCACAGTTCAGTGGTGTGGTCCATGGTGCCGGCGAAAGCGAGCCCGCCGATCAGCAGGACGCTACCGGCGATGAGGAACCTCTTCCACTTGCCGAAGCGGCTGATCAGGATACCCGAGGCCACCGAGCCCACGAGGTTTCCGGCGATCATCGGGAGCGTCAAGAGACCGGCCTCCGTAGGCGTGGCGCCACGGGAAACCTGGAAGTACTGGCCAAGGAACGTGGATGAACCGAACATCGCGATGCCAACGGCAACGGAAGCCAGGATGGCCAGGGCCGTGGTGCGCTCCGAGATGATCTTCAGGGGAATGATCGGCTGGGACACCTTGGTCTCAACGAACACCAGGAGCGCCAGGAGGGCCACACCGCCGCCCACCATCAGGGCGGACTGCCAGGACACCCAGTCGTAGTACTCCGGGTTGCCGGCGAAGGAAACCCAGATGAGGAGGAGGCTCACGCCGGTGGTCAGCAGGATGGCACCCAGCCAGTCGATCTTCGCCGGACGCTTGATGTGCTCGATCTTCAGCGTGATCTGGAGCAGGATGAGCGCAATCACTGCCAGCGGAACGCAAACGAAGAATGTCCAGCGCCAGCCGAGGGGGCTGTCCACGATGAAGCCACCAAGCAGCGGGCCACCGGCGGTGCCAACAGCCATGACAGCACCCATGTAGCCCGAGTATTTTCCGCGGTCCCGCGGCGGAATCATGGAGCCGATGATGGCCTGGGCCAGTGCCGTGAGGCCACCCATGGCCACGCCCTGGACCACGCGGGCGGTCAGCAACAGCGGAATTGTCTCTGACAAACCTGCCATGACCGAGCCCGCAACGAAGATGATGATGCTGAGCTGCACCAGGAGCTTCTTGTTAAAGAGGTCTGCGAGCTTGCCCCAGATGGGCGTGGTGGCCGCGTTGGCGAGCAGGGCCGCGGTGATGACCCAGGCGAAGTCGGTCTGCGTGCCCTTGAGCTCGGACATGATGGTGGGGAGGGCGTTCGCCACGATGGTGCTGCTCAGGATCGCGGTAAAGAACGCTGCAAGGAGGCCCGTCAAAGCCTCCATGATCTGGCGGTGGGTCATGGGCGCTGCGGCGCCCACGTGCCCTGGCGCTGCGGTTTGGACTGCTGGTTTGGCCATGCGTGGCTCCTAAACTGTGAGTTTCGTCGTTGTGGAACCGGCCGCCGTTGCCCGGATTGAGTCTTTGAGGGACGTGCTGAGCTTCTCCAGCACCCTGGATGCTTCAAGCGCATCTGCTTCGCTCCAGTCCGCGAGGTAGTCCCGCAACCGGACGCTCCGCTGCTCTTCGAATTCGCGGAGTTTGGCTGTGCCGCTCTCCGTCAGCGCGAGTAGCTGCGCCCTGCCGTCTGCCGGATCAGGCCGCCTCATGACGAAGCCCAGGTCCTCCAGCTCAGCTATGTGGCGGCTCAGGACGGGCGCGCTGACGCCCAGTTTGGCCGCCAGGTGGGTGGCACGGGTCTCACCCTCGCCAATGAACCGCATGACACCTTGGACGGCCATTCCGACGTCGGGAACGCGGGCCAGGTGGGCGGTCACCACACAGCGCAGAGTCCGCTGCAGGTCGAAGATTTGATGCACAAGATCGGTTGCCGTGGCTGAACCGACGGACATGGAAAACACCCCTTTTTTGTTTGCCTAAAGCAACTATACATAAGAATGATTGCTTTGGGAAACTAAAGAAGGATCAGGAGGCGTCCTCGGTCAGCTCCCGCGCCACGGAAATGACTTCCTCAACGCGTCTGGGCCGGTGCACACCCGGCGGGACCACGGCCACGAGCTTGTTCTCCGGCAGCTTGTCCTCAATGGGAACCAACGCCACCCGGGCGCCTGTATAGAGGGACTCGATCCCGGGCCACACGTTCGTCACCGAATACGCCCTGCCACTGGCCACGATCCCGCGGATGGTCTGAGCCACCACGCTCCGCCACCGCACCTTGGGCTCGATCCCCGCCGAATGGAACATGGCAATGACGCGCTCCGCGCTGGGTGGTACGTCAAAGAGGACTACGTCCTCCTCCGCCAGATCGGCGAAGCTGAGCGATCTCCGCTGCGCCAGAGGGTGGTCCGCCGCCAGCATGAACTGCGGGCGGGATGCTGCCACCGTGAGGATTTCGACGCCGGGAACCGCCTGGAGCGAATAGATGAACGCCACGTCCAGCTCCCCCTCCCCCACAGCCCGTTGGAGTTCTTCGGCATTGCCCTCCACGAAGTCGAGTTCCACGTCCGGCCACCGCGCGGCGAAGACACGGATCAGTTCCGGAATCAACCGTGGCGAGATCGCGATCATGCAACCAATCGACACACGGCCGCGCATGTCCTCATGGGATCCGTGAAGCGCGCCATGGAGTTCCGCGGTTTCCCGCAGGATGCGTCGCGCACGGACACCCAGCTCCATCCCCGCCGGCGTGGGTTCCACCCGCTTGGCGCGCGTACGGATCAGCAGGTCCAACCCCAGGCTCTTCTCCAACTGGGCGATGGCCATGGAGGCCGCAGCCTGGGAAATGTTGGATTCGCTGGCGGCCTTGGTCAGCGAGCCGTGGTCCAGGACGGCCACGAAGTACTCCAGCTGCCGCAGCGTAAACTCACCCATCAGTTCTCCTTATGAACTTCTTAGAATTGATTGATTATACAAGTGACGTGGTGCGGACCACACTGGAAGAAAGACCTTCCGACCAAGGAGAACCATGACGCCGACGTCATCCCTCAAACCACACATCGTCACCCTCGGAACAGCCGGTGGGCCACGGTGGTGGGCCGCAGCCGATTCCGGAGAGCGCACGGGAATCGCCACGGCCGTGGTGGTTGGGGATGCCTTCTACCTGGTGGATTTCGGGCAAGGCGCGGGACGACGGCTCAGCCAGTCCGGACTGCAACTGAAGGACCTGCGTGCCCTGTTCATCACGCACCTCCACTCGGACCACGTCTACGACCTCGCCGGGCTCGGTATCTTCGGGCTCTACGCCCTCACCGAGCGCACGGAGAACCCGGTCCGCATCATTGGACCCGGCAACCGTGGCGAGCTTCCCGCGGTGTCGCCGCGCGCCGTCGTCGCTCCTGAACCGCTGGCTCCGGAGAATCCGACGCCGGGCACCCGCCAAATGTTCGAACAGCTCATGAAGGCCCACGCAACGGACCTCAACGACCGCATCCTGGACAGCCTCCGGCCCAGCCCCCTGGACATCTTCCACGCCGAAGACATCCGGATTCCGGCCGAAAGCGGCTACCACCCCAACAACAACCCGACGCCGGACATGGAACCCTTCGAGGTATACCGCGACGAACTGGTCACGGTGACGGCCATCCTGGTGGAGCACCCGCCGGTGGCTCCGGCATTCGCGTTCCGTTTCGACACCGCCGAGGGTTCGGTGACCATCTCCGGCGACACCGCGTACACGCAGAACATGATCACCCTCGCCCAGGACACGGATCTGCTGCTGCACGAAGCCATCGATTTCGCGTGGGTGGAGTCCCTCTACGCGGACAAGACGGACGAGTCCAGCCGGGCTTCCCGCGACCACCACTACAAGTCCCACACCAGCGTCCGCGAGGCCGCCAAACTGGCAGAAATTGCCGGCGCCGGCCACCTGGCCCTGCACCACCTCGTCCCCGGTTCCGCCCCGGAGTCAGTCTGGCAGGAAGCGGGAGAGCACTTCACCGGGACCTTCACTGTCCCGAACGACCTCGACACCATCCCGTTCGCCCGTCAGCGCTGACGCGGCCCGAAACACCAGAGGAAACCCCATGAGCTCAGCCCCAACAGCCCCGGAAACCGGAGCTGTCACCACCACGGAATCGTCCATGAATTCCAAGGACATGCGCCGCATCCTGGCCTCCAGCTTTATTGGCAGCGCGATCGAATACTACGACTTTGTCCTGTATGCGACGGCAGCGAGCCTGGTCTTCAACAAGGTCTTCTTCGCCAACCTCGGCCCGGGCTTCGACCTGTTCGCCTCCTTCGTGACCCTTGCAGTGGGCTACATCGCCCGCCCGTTGGGTGGCCTGATCTTCGGGCACTTCGGCGACCGCCTGGGCCGCAAGCAAATGCTGGTGCTGTCCATGTTGATCATGGGCCTTGGCACCACGGCCATCGGCCTTCTTCCCACCACTGCACAGATCGGCATGGCCGCACCGTTGGCCCTGGTGATCCTCCGGCTGGTCCAGGGTGTGGCCGTGGGTGGCGAGTGGGGCGGAGCTGCACTGATGGCGATCGAACATGCGCCCAAGGAACACCGTGGTTTCGCGGCAGCGTTTGCCAATGCAGGCGGGCCGGCCGGGGCCATCCTCGGCACGCTTGCGTTGTCCCTGTTCGCCGCAGTGTCCGGCACGGATTTCCTGGTGTGGGGTTGGCGCGTTCCATTCCTGCTGAGCGCCCTGCTGATTGTGGTGGGCCTGGTGATCCGCCTGAAGGTGGCCGAGACTCCGGCGTTCCAGCGCCTAGAGGCAGCCGGCGAAAAGCGCCGGGTTCCCCTGCTGGATGTCCTCAAGAACAACCCCCGGGCCGTGGTCCTGGGCTTGCTCGCCACCACCTCGTTCTACGTGTGCCAGTCGATGACCACCGTTTGGGGCGTTTCCGTAGCTGTTGACAGCGGCGCGGACAAGAACGGCGTCCTGAACATCAAGGCATTTGCCGCTCTCCTGACCCTGGTGATCTGCTTCTACTCTGCCCGCCTCAGCGACCGTGTGGGCCGCCGTCGGGTGCTCATCGGCGCGTCCCTCCTGGGCGCGGTGCTGGTGTACCCCATCCTGATGCTGCTGACCAACGGCGAGTTGTGGGGTTTTGCGGTGGCGATCATCCTGGGCAACGGTCTGGTCCAAGGGTTCCTTTACGGACCCATCGCAGCCTACGTGGCCGAACAGTTCCCCACCCGCAATCGTTACACGGGCGCATCCTTGGCGTACCAAGGCGCTTCCATGATCGGTGCAGGTTTCACACCGATGATCGTCGCGGGCCTGAGCCTCGCTGCCGGAGGCGGTATCTGGCTGATCGCAGTGTTCTGGATCGTGGCCATGCTGGCCTCGGCGATCGCGGTCAAGGCCACACCGGAGGGCACGCGGCGCGACCTCGACTAGCTTGTGGGTTCCGCCCTGCAACGCAGAAAAACCCCCGCGCTTCTGCGCGGGGGTTTTTCGTGCTGCTAGTCGTCCAGGTGGGTGGGGCCGAACATCTTCAGCAGCGTTTCAACCACGACGACGTTGGGTCCGTCTGCGGCAAAGGACGCCTTGAGCGCATCCCCCACTTCCTCCGGGGATACCCGGCGCGCGGGGACGCCGAAGGACTCGGCCAGTTTGACGAAGTCGGGGCGGGCGAGTTCGGTGGCCGTGGCCTTGCCGAAGGCACCCACCATGTATTCGCGCAGGATGCCGTAGCCGCCGTCGTCTACGATCAACCACGTGACCGGAATGTTGTGCTGCTTCGCAGTGGCGAGTTCCGAGATGGAGTACATGGACGAACCGTCGCCGGACACTGCGAGTACCCTGCTTGGTTTTCCGGTAGTTTCCAAGCCCACGGCCCCGCCGATGGCTGCCGGGAACCCGTACCCGAGGCCGCCTGCGCCTTGCGCGGAATGGAACTGGCCTTCGCGGGAATCCCAGCAGGACCAGCCCCAGTACGCGGAAATGGTCATGTCCCAGAAGGTCTGCATGTCCGCCGGAACGGCTTCGCGGATATCGGCCATGAACTTCAGTTCCTTGGCCAGGTCCTGCGATTCCAGACGGGCTTTGACCTTGGCCAAGGCGTCCTTGACCACATCCTCCGGGCTGGTACCGTGCCAGTCGCGTCGGGTTGCATCCGCGGCGCCAGCTTCAGCAAGCGCCTCATCGAGTGCTGCGAGGGCCTGCCCGGCGTCGGCACGGATGCCCAGGCCGGGACGGTTGGATTCCAGGACACGGGGTTCGGCATCGATCTGGATGATCCGGCCGCGGGGGGCGAACGTGAAGTAGTTCGACGTCACCTCGCCCAGGGACGAACCGATGACGATCAGTACGTCCGCGTCCTCAAGGACGTCGGTCATGTACCGGTCCTCGATCCAGGACTGCAGGGACAGCTCGTGGTTCCACGGGAACGCGCCATTGCCCCCAGGGGTGCAGATCACCGGGGACCGCAACTGCTCGGCAATGGAGAGCAACGACTTTTCGGCCCGGCCACGGCGCGTACCGCCGCCGGCGATGATCGCCGGACGTTCCGCCGTCGTAAGCCACTTCACGGCCTCACGGACCAACTCCACACGCGGCGGGTTGTCGAAAGCCTCAGCCAAGGCATCTTCCACCGGCGGGACCACGATCGGATCCAGCAGCACGTTCTGCGGAATCTCGATCCACACAGGGCCCTGCGGGGACGAAATCGCTTCCGTCCAGGCGTCCTGGATGGCAGACGGGATACCCGAAGCGTGCTGGATCAGCCGCTGGCTCTTGGTGACATTCGCGGCCGACGCCTTTTGGTCATCAAGCTGGTGGAGCATGCCCTTGCGGCGGGCACCCAACCCCTCCAAGGGGATCTGGCTCGCGACGACCACCATCGGAACACCGGTGGCGTAGGCCTCCTGCAAACCAGCCAGGGACGTCAACGCGCCCGGCCCCGTGGACAGGAACAACACACCCACCTCGCCGGTAGCGCGGGAGTACCCGTCAGCGGCGAACGCGGAGTTGTTCTCCACCCGGGAGGACACAAAGTGCAGGTTGCCGCGGCCCATGGCATCGAACAAACCCAGGGCGTGCTGGCCGGGAATGCCAAAGACCGTCTTCGCACCGAGCGCTTCAAGGGTCTCGACAACGAGGTCCCCACCGTTGCGCTGGCCTGTCTCCTTGGTGGGAGCCGCCGTGCCCGGATCAAAGTCGATCATCGCCGGGTAGCTTTCGCGAGTTCTTCGATGCGTGCACCCAGGGCCTGCTGGGCGTAGCCGTTCGGAGCGCCGTGCCGGTCGCCCTCCACAGCGTTGTCCGCCATGAGGGTCACCAGTTCGTAGGCAACGTGGCTGCCGGCCACACCCGTAATTTCCGCGTGGTCGTAAGCCGGAGCAACTTCCACAACATCGGCTCCCACGAGGTTCATGCCACGGAAGCCGCGGATGATCTCCAGGAGTTCACGGCTGGTGATGCCGCCGGCTTCCGGCGTACCCGTTCCCGGCGCATGGGCCGGATCCAGGACGTCGATGTCCACGGAGATGTACAGCGGGCGGTTGCCGATCCGGTCCCGGATCTTGGCCACCGTCTCGGCAACGCCCTGGTAGTAGACGTCTGCCGAGGTGACGATGCCGAAGCCAAAGCGGTGGTCGTCGTCGAGGTCCTTCTTGCCGTACAGCGGACCGCGGGTTCCAACGTGGCTGATGGCCTCGGTGTCCAGGATGCCTTCTTCGACGGCACGCCGGAACGGGGTACCGTGCGTGTATTCCGCACCGAAGTAGGTGTCCCAGGTGTCCAGGTGGGCATCGAAGTGCAGCATGGCGATGGGCTCGCCGGCACGTTCAGCCGCCGCCCTCAGCAGTGGGAGGGCAATGGTGTGGTCGCCGCCGAGAGTGACAAGCTTGCTGCCCGTGGCGGTAAGGTCCAGGGCGTTTTGCTGGATGGTTTCGATGGCCTCGTTGATGTTGAACGGGTTCACGGCCATGTCGCCGGCGTCGGCAACCTGGATGTTCTCGAACGGGCTGACGTCCCACGCGGGGTTGTACGGGCGCAGCAAGCGGCTGGCCTCGCGCACGTGGTTGGCGCCGAAGCGCGCGCCGGGACGGTAGGAAACGCCGGAGTCGAATGGCACGCCGACAACGGTGACGTCGGCCTTGGACACCTGGTCCAGGCGGGGCAGGCGGGCGTAGGTGGCTGCACCGGCGTAGCGCGGGATGCGGGAGGAATCGATGGGGCCGAGGTTGCCGTTGGCCTCGATACGGAGCTCTTCCAAAGTTGCGCAACTCCTTAAGTAGATGGCTGCTGTGACACCCATCATACACTCAAAGTTGTCTAATAAGCATCACCTGTTTACAAGTCAGCTTTGTCGGGTCGACCATATGAGATGCCGGTCACATGAGGCGTAAAGATTCCATAAAAACCGGTATTACCAGGCAATTCCCAGCAATACGCTCCATTCCGGGAGCAGCACCGTGCTGCGCGAAAGGACGACGTGACCACGCTGACCAGGCCTCCGGCCGACCCTGCCGACCGGCGCAAGGAAGCCTTCAATCTCAAGGCGTGGCTGCTGGAAGGCATGCCGGACACGTCGGGCAAACGGCAAGGACCGCACGGGAAGCCGTCCGAGTCGCACAAGCCGCAAGCCTGGTGGAAGGTCATGTGCCTCACGGGCCTGGACTACTTCTCCACCCTCGGTTACCAACCGGCCATCGCCGCCCTTGCCGCGGGCCTGCTCTCGCCGCTGGCTACCCTGCTCCTGGTTTTCGCCACGCTGGCCGGAGCCCTGCCCGTCTACCGCCGCGTGGCCAAGGAAAGCCCCCGCGGCGAAGGCTCCATCGCCATGCTGGAACGCCTGCTCCCCCGCTGGGGAGGCAAGCTCTTTGTCCTTGCGCTCCTCGGCTTTGCGGCAACGGACTTCATGATCACCATTACGTTGTCCGCCGCTGACGCAACAGCACACCTCATCGAGAACCCGTTCGCTCCGGAATTCCTGGAGGGGCAGCACGTGGTGATCACCTTGGCGCTGATCGCCGGGCTGGGCATCGTCTTCCTCCGGGGATTCCGGGAAGCCATCAACGTTGCCGTGGTGCTCGTCGCGGCCTTCCTGGCACTGAACCTTGTGGTGGTCTTCGTGGCCATCAGCCACCTGTTTACCGAATCCCACGTGATCACCGACTGGTGGCGTGCACTGACCACGTCACATGGCGATCCGTTGATGATGATCGGGCTTGCCCTGCTGGTCTTCCCGCGCCTGGCCTTGGGCCTCTCCGGGTTCGAAACCGGCGTGGCCGTGATGCCGCAGATCAAGGGGCGCGCCACGGACACCGACGCCAACCCCGCAGGCCGGATCAAGGGTGCCCACCGCCTGCTGACAACGGCAGCGATCATCATGAGTTCCTTCCTGATCACCTCAAGCTTCACCACGGTCATGCTGATCCCCGCCGCCGAGTTCGAATCCGGCGGCAAGGCCGAGGGGCGCGCCCTGGCCTACCTTGCCCACAAGTTCCTCGGCGATGGCTTCGGCACCGTGTACGACATCAGCACCATAGCCATCCTGTGGTTTGCCGGCGCTTCTGCCATGGCCGGCCTGCTGAACCTGGTCCCCCGCTACTTGCCGCGCTACGGTATGGCTCCCGCGTGGGCCCGGGCACTCCGTCCCTTGGTTCTGGTGTTCACGGTCATCGCCTTCGCCGTGACCATCATTTTCCAGGCAGACGTGAACGCCCAGGGCGGCGCCTATGCCACGGGCGTGCTGGTGCTCATTACGTCGGCATCCATTGCCGTGACGCTATCCGCACGGCGCAAGAAGCAGCGGGCCCAGTTCATCGGCTTCGGCATCGTCTCGCTCGTCTTCATTTACACCACGGTGGTCAATTCGATCGAGCGCCCGGACGGACTCAAGATTGCTGCCCTGTTCATCCTGGGCATCATGGTGGTGAGCTTCATTTCCCGGATCCGCCGCGCCTTCGAGTTGCGGGCCACCCATATCAAAATGGACGAGAAGGCCCTCGAGTTCACCGCGAACAACAGTGATGGTCCCGTCCGGATCATTGCCCACGAGCCCAAGCACCTCAGCGCGGACCGGTACCAGGAGAAGCTGGAACACGCCCAGCAGGCCAACCACCTGCCCAAGGACTGCGGCGCACTTTTCATCGAGATCATCGTGGACGACAGCTCGGACTTCGAGCAGGAACTCCAGGTAGTGGGCAAGGAACGCCACGGCTTCAAGATCCTGGAAGTCCACAGCAACAACGTGCCCAATACCTTGGCTGCCGTACTCCTCCACATCCGGGACGTCACGGGCTTCATGCCGCACATCTACTTCCGCTGGACGGAGGGCAACCCGATCTCCAACCTCAGCAAGTTCCTCTTCTTCGGCGAGGGCGAGATCGCACCGGTCACCCGGGAAGTGCTGAGGGAAGCCGAGCCGGACATCACCCGCCGCCCCTGGGTCCACGTGGGCTAAGCCCCCAGTCCTACCTGCTGGCCGCGGGCACCAGGACCCAGAGCACCTCCACCGTCTCATCCGTGGGGTTGATCCAGGTGTGGGGCTCGCGGCCCGGGAAGGAAAGGGTATCCCCCTCTTCGAGGTCATATTCCTCGTTGGTCAGGATCAGCTTGATCCTGCCTTTGACGACGTGCAGCACGTCAACATCGCAGTCCACGGCATAGAGTTCGTTTTCGCCACGCCCCCGCGGCTCGATGGTTGCCTGCAGGATCTGGAGCCTGCGCTCGGAACGCGCCGTCAGCAGCCGCTCCACAATGCCCTGGCCACCCAGGGAAATGCGCGGTCCATCGTCGCGTCGCGTCAGATGCGTTTCGGGCGCTGCGAACAAGTCGCCAACAGACACGGACAGCACCTGGCACAGCGTCACCAGGGAGGCCACTGACGGTGAGGTGAGGTCCCGCTCCACCCTGCTGAGGAAGCCTTTGGTCAGTCCCGTCGCGTCTGCAACCTGCTCGATGGTGAGCCGCTGCGCCTGCCGGGCTGCACGGATTCTGGAACCGATGGCAACGGGAACATTGCTGGGTTCAACGGGTAGAGCCTTCATTCACAAAACCTTTCAGGCCCGTCCGGGAGGCCCTGTCATTGGAGCCAATAGTAGCCGGACAGCCACGGCAAAGACCCAGAATCCGCGGAACCATGACCAAACCACCTTGACTGTTACTCCCATCACAACATATCCTCATAGGCAACAAGTGTTGTCTGTGAGGCACACAACACACGTCCAACTCCGTTCGTCAGCACAGAGACTTCGACGCCCTGCAGGAGTATCGTCGAATACCCCAACCTCCGTGCATCAGCTCCAAGGAGCCACTCATGGACTCTTCGTTCATCAACATCGCCATTGTGGTGGTGTATTTGCTTGCCATGCTGGCGTTCGGTTGGTGGGGCAAGTCCCGCACCAAGAACAACAGCGACTTCCTGGTGGCCGGTCGCCGCCTGGGACCGTTCCTCTACACCGGCACCATGGCCGCGGTTGTCCTGGGTGGCGCATCCACCGTTGGCGGCGTTGGCCTGGGCTACAAGTTCGGCATCTCCGGCATGTGGCTGGTGGTGGCCATCGGCGCCGGCGTCCTCTTGCTGAGCCTGCTGTTCGCCGGCACCATCCAGCGCCTGAAGATCTACACGGTCTCGCAGATGCTGAGCCTCCGCTATGGAAGCAAGGCCACCCAGACCTCCGGCATCGTCATGCTGGCCTACACCCTCATGCTCTGCGCAACCTCCACCGGCGCCTACGCCACCATCTTCGTGGTCCTTTTCGACTGGGAACGCTGGCTGGCCATCGCCGTGGGCGGCGCGATCGTGCTGGTTTACTCCACCATCGGTGGCATGTGGTCCATCACCCTTGCTGACCAGGTCCAGTTCATCATCAAGACCGTGGGCATCTTCCTGCTGATGCTGCCGTTCGTCATGAACGCAGCCGGCGGCCTGGACGGCATCCGCCAGCGCGTTGATGCAAGCTTCTTCCAGATCGACGGCATCGGCCTGCAGACCATCATCACGTACTTCGTGGTGTACACGCTTGGCCTCCTGATCGGCCAGGACATCTGGCAGCGCGTCTTCACGGCAAAGACCCCCACGGTTGCACGCTGGGGCGGCGCAACCGCCGGCGTCTACTGCATCCTCTACGGTGTAGCCGGCGCCCTGATCGGCCTCGCCGCACGCGTGGCCTTGCCGGACATCGACGTGGCAAACCTCGGCAAGGACGTTGTCTACGCCGAGGTGGCAACGCACATCCTGCCCATCGGCATTGGCGGCCTGGTCATGGCAGCTGCCGTTGCCGCGATGATGTCCACCGCCTCCGGCGCACTCATTGCCGCGGCCACAGTGGCCCGCGCAGACGTAGTCCCCTTCGTCGCCAGCTGGTTCGGCAAGACCATCAACACCGACGACACGGAAAACCCCGAGCACGACGTCAAGGCGAACCGCTACTGGGTCCTCGGCCTCGGCGTCCTGGCGGTCCTGATCTCCATGGCGGCCCAGGACGTGGTCGTGGCCCTCACCATCGCCTACGACATCCTGGTAGGCGGCCTCCTCGTCGCCATCCTCGGCGGCCTTGTATGGAAGCGCGGAACCGGCATCGCCGCAGCCTGGTCCATGGCCGTGGGCTCGGTCCTTACCCTGGTCCTGCTGATCCTCTTCGCAACGGGTGTGATCGAGAGCGCCGACGGCGTCTACGCGAACGATCCCATCTACTGGGGCCTCGGCGCTTCGTTCGTGACGTTCGTGGTGATCTCACTGCTCACTCCGCCCACCGATGCCGCCGTCCGCGCGGCGTGGGACAAGCGGGTTGCTGGAGCCATCTCGGATGAGCTCCCGCTGGACGCCCACCCGGTCACCAGCCACAAGGCCTGACAGGCTCGCTTCACTGCGGTAAACCAAGCAATTCACGACGGCGGCGCCACCCTTCGCGGGGTGGCGTCGCCGTTTGCGTCGTCCCCGGCATCCACAAGCACACCCACCCCCATTGCGGGGAGGCATTAGGATAGGACGCAGCTTCAAGAGATGTGGCGCCAAGCTCCGACTGGCCGCACACCAACCCCATGTTCACGGGTGGTTCGGATGAGGAAGCGGCCCGCCCCGGACCAGAGACAACCGAGCGGGCAAGAGCACTCCCACCAAGGAGCAGTCCTTGCCGTACCAGGCTGAAACCAGCACGATCCAAGATCCCGCACACCGAGCAGGCGCATCCCAAGCGGCCCTGGTCAACACCAGCCCCATCGAAAGCGCCGCCCCCGCAGTCCGGGTGATTCCCGTCGTCAACCTCGTCCAAGGCACGGTGGTCATTGCAGCGCGCGGCCGCGCCGAACGATTTCACCACCCTGATCCCCGGCTGCTGGCCGCGGCATTGGCACGTTCCGTCCGCGCCGCACGTTGGTGTTCCGCGTCGCAGACGCTGACGGTGACCGTTACCGCCGTCGGACGTGCCGCCGGGCGCGAGCGGCTCTTCAACCTGGTGCCGGCTGCCTAGGATTCGTCGCCGTCGCCGCGGAATTCTTCCTCGGCCTCATCGAGCGGCACAATGCGCTCGTCGTCGTCCGCCACCTCGCCTTCCTCTGCCCAGGCCTCGTCCACTTCCTGGTCCTCGTTGTAGTCGTAGGCCGGATCCGATTCGATGGTTGCCCGTTCCGGGTGGTGGGGATGTGATTCGGTGCTCATGCTGCAACCTCCGTCCGATGGGCCGCACCAGGCGGTCCACTGACCGATGTGCGGGGAGTGCCCCGCCCCTGTCTAACCATCTGAGCACCGCCTCAGGAAGGGGTCAAGGGAGGGCTGCCGACGGCCGCAGCGCCGCTGCAGCAGGGTACGGAATTAAGGCATGCCGAACATTCCCGCTAAGGAATACCAGCCAAAAATCCCCGGAAATAAGCGGTACAGTGGGCGGTGCAAAGGGGCCGTAACCGTCCCATCAAGCCCAGGAGAAACAGTGCAACAGCACCAGGAATCCCACGGTCCGTCGAGCCCCGCTCCGGCCCCCCACCCCGCAGACGAAGCCCCGCGAACACCCACGCAGTCGGATATCCGGCGCTGGCGGCAGTACCTGGCAGACGAACGGGCCGAGGCCGCCGTCTACCGCGAACTCGCCCAACGCCGTGACGGCGAGGAACGGCAGATCCTCCTGGCCCTGGCAGAGGCGGAAGGCCGGCACGAGGCCCACTGGCTCAAGCTGCTCGGGGAACACGCCGGCATGCCCAAGGCGGCGTCCGCACGCAGCCGGCTCCTCGGTTTCCTGGCGCGGCACTTCGGATCCGTCTTCGTCCTCGCGTTGGCCCAACGTGCTGAGGGGCGCTCCCCCTATGGCACCGACCCGTACGCCACCCCCGCCATGGTGGCCGACGAGCAAATCCACGAGGAAGTTGTCCGCGGCCTCGCAACCCGCGGCCGCAACAGGTTGTCCGGCACGTTCCGCGCAGCGGTTTTCGGCGCCAACGACGGCCTGGTCAGCAACCTTTCCCTGGTGATGGGCATGGCCGCGACGGGCGTTTCCAGTGCCGTCGTGCTGATGAGTGGCGTTGCCGGCCTGCTGGCGGGTGCGCTGTCCATGGGTGCCGGCGAGTACGTCTCCGTCCGGTCGCAACGGGAACTGCTCAACGCCACCCTTCCCACCCAGGCCACGTTGGCCGCAGCGCCGTCCTTGGACGTGGAGCACAACGAACTCGTCCTGGTGTACCTGGCGCGCGGCATGACCAGGGAAGCTGCTGAACACCGCGCCGCAGAGCGCCTGGGGCTCTTCAGCTGCGACTGCGATCCCAGCCTTTCGCTCCAGCCAGAGAAGGAAGAAGTGGCGGACGAGCACGAGACCGTCGGTTCCGCATGGGGCGCTGCCATGTCGAGTTTCTGCTTCTTCGCCTCGGGCGCCATCGTCCCCATCCTGCCATTCGTCTTCGGCATGGTCGGCTGGAACGCGCTGATCCTGGCCGGAGCGCTGGTGGGCATTGCACTTCTGGCGACGGGCGCCGTCGTCGGGCTGCTCTCCGGAACGTCCCCGCTGAGCCGTGGCCTCCGCCAGCTGGCCATCGGCTTGGGCGCCGCAGCTGCCACCTACGGACTGGGCCTCCTCTTCGGAGCGGTGATCGTCTAGGCCTCGCCGGCATGAATAGACGGGACCACCCCGGTCCCGTAATGTTGGTTCGTCCTCTGCGCTGCCTGCGTGAACGGGGCCTGAGGAATGGAGAACCGTGGACACCGAGCATGGGGAGTCGCATGCGCAAGAACCCCGCCGTGCCGGCAAGGCGCTGCGTTTGCTCCTCGGCCTGGTCATGGCGGTGGTTGCGGCTGTAGTCGCCGTCCTGGTCAGCGGTTTCCTGCACGGCGATCCACGCATTACGGCCCTGGTCCCGGGCGCCGCCCTGCCCAACGCCCAACAAGGCGGACCAGGCACGCACAACCCGGCGCGCGCCCTCAACGCTCCCCCGCCCGGGCTTGAAGAGGCCGATGCCCCGCTGGCGTCACCTCCCGCGCCGGCCTTCACGAGCGATTCATACAAGTTCCTGGCGACGAACGACGACGGCACACCGGTTGGCTATTCGCCGTGCCGGCCGCTGCACTACGTGGTCAATGACGCCTCGGCGCCCGCGGGAACGGATGGGCTGCTCCAGACTGCGTTGGCCAACGTCTCCGCCGCGACGGGCATCCAGTTCGTCAATGACGGCACCACGGACGAGCTGCCCACTGCGAAGCGGGAGCCCTACCAACCGGCGAAGTACGGCGAGCGCTGGGCACCGCTGCTGATTTCCTGGACCACGCCGGAGGCCGCACCCGCACTGGAGGACAAGGTCATTGGCACCGGTGGCAGCACCATGTATTCGCTGAACAAGGGACCCAAGAGTTACATCACGGGCAGCTTGGAACTCGATACGCCACAGATCTCCGAGCTCCTCGCCGAGGAAGGCGGCTCGGATTACGTCCTGGCCGTCATGCAGCACGAACTGAGCCATGTGACGGGGTTGGACCACGTGGATGACCCGGTGCAGTTGATGTATCCGGAGATCGGCGCACCCGATGGTTTGGCTGACGGAGACCTGACCGGCCTGCACCTGTTGGCGTCTGCCCCCTGCCGCAAGGACATCTAGGCCCGCTCTTGGCCGGAGCCGGACCATGGACTTCCCGGCGGGCGCGGTCCTATGCTGTCCCCAACGGCCGACGGCGGCGCCCCAACCGCGGTTCCGGGCCGTCGCGTCAGGGGGTTCGATGGAACCTGATGGGTCGCCACAAGGGCCAGACCCCTATCCCCCGCCGCGTCATCTCCCTCCTGCGCAAGGACCGCTGCAGCAACCCACTCCACAGATCAGGCACCGCACCGTGGCCGCGGTCTTCTTCTTTTTCGGGGTCCTGGGATTGGTCTGCGCAGGTGCCTATTTCGGCGGAGACCTGCAGCCGCTGTGGGGTTCGTCCGCCCCGCAAAGCCAGTCCCCGCGCCCGGGGGTGCTGCCGTTCGGCCAACGGGAAGACCCGGTTCCGGGGCGGGAGGAGGCCGACGCTCCCCTGGGCACGCCCGCGCCCTTGCAGCGGAGCAGTACGGCCTACAACTTCCTGGCGGTCAAGACGGACGGAACACCCGTGGCCTACTCCCCCTGCCGCCCCATCCATTACGTGGTGAACTCGACTCTGGCTCCCGCGTCCTGGCAGTCCTTGGTCGAGGAGGCTGTGCGGCAGGCCAGCCTGGCGACGGGACTCCACTTCGTTTACGACGGCCCCAGCTCGGAGCAGCCCACCAGCAACAGGGCCGGCTACCAGCCTGAGATGTACGGCGACCGCTGGGCTCCCGTCCTGATTGCCTGGACCACCCCGGAGCAGGTCCCGCGGCTCACGGGCCAGACCGTCGGGCTGGGTGGCAGTTCGTCGATCGGACTCAGTAACGGCTACAAGGCCTATGTCACCGGCACGGTGTCCCTGGATGCGCCGCAGTTCGCCGGCATCATGGGGTCCTCCCAGGGCAGGGAGATCGGCGTGGCAGTGATCATGCACGAGTTGGGACACGTCCTGGGCCTCGACCACGTGGATGATCCCCGCCAGCTCATGTACGACCAAGCCTCATGGGTGCGCCAATACGCGGCCGGCGACCTGACGGGCCTGGCCAAGCTCGGCTCCGGTCCGTGCAGCAAGGACTTCTAGCGCTCCTTTACAGGACGCCCGGCCCGTCCGGCCACGATGTCCACCGCTTCCTCCACGGTGTCCACCAGGAAGATCCGTTCAGCCATGGGCCTTCCCGCGGCCAGGCTTTGCAGCATGGGCCACGCGGGGAAGCTCCGTTCCCAGTGCTCGCGTCCCACCAGCACCATGGGCGTGACGGTTTCCGGCGCACCGTAGTAGTTCTCGCACGCGTCCTGGAAGATCTCCTGCACGGTCCCGGCCGAGCCCGGGAGGAACACGATTCCGCCGTTGCACAGTTCCAAAAGGATGGCCTCCCTGATGGCGTTCGCGAAGTACTTGGCGATGTGCGTCGCAAACAGGTTGGGTGGCTCATGACCGTAAAACCAGGTGGGAATGCCCAGCGTGGCCGTGCCTTCCGGATGATGTTCGACGACGGCGGCGGCCTCGCGCGCCCAAGCCGTCACCGACGGCCTGAACCCCGGAACGCCGGCGAGCGCCTGCAGCGCCGCGCGGAAGTCGTCGTCGTGCGTTTCGCTCAAGTACGCACCCATGTTGGCCGCTTCCATGGCACCGGGACCGCCGCCCGTGGCGACCGTGAGACCGGCCTGCGCGAGGAGGCGTCCCAGTCGGGCAGCATCAGCGAACTCCCGGGTGCCGCGTTGGGCAGCATGGCCGCCCATGACTCCCACCAGTGTGGAACCCGGGAAGGCCCCGTTCTGGAGCGCCTCATCCAGGGCGTCGCCGATCGCGTGGTCATGGAGTGCAGCGGCGAGCGTCGCATCGAGGCTTGAGCGCTGGCCCGGAAGGATGCTCCACTGGTAGACCTTGGCATCCAGCGTGTCCTCGTACTCAGTGGCGGAGATGTCTTCGTAGAGTTCCTGTGCGGTGTAGAGGCTGCCGCGGTAAGGGTTGAACGGCACTCCGCGCAGCTTGGGGAAGATCAAAGCGCCGCGGCCCCGGAGGGTCTCTTCCACGCCGTCGTCGAAGGTGCATCCGAGGAAGATGGCACCCTGCGGGCTAAGGGAAAGCAGTTCCCGTGAGCGCCCGCGGAGGTCCAGGGACTGCGCGTGCCAGCCGTGCATGGAAGCAGCTCCGGCCCCCACCAAACGGTCGAAGTGAACCACGCTTTCGACGTCGAGCGTCCGGGGGCTGGGGTTCAAGGCGCCGGAGGGATTCATGGTTTCAGCGTAGTGCGCCGGAAGGTTACACCGCCGTTTGGGGCCCGGGACACCGCCCATGCATCATGAAGCATGACCAACACTTCCGGCGCTCCCACGCGCATCGGCGTCCCCATCCGCCTCAGCAGCTCCGACGCCCCGGACGCCCGGGTGGGCGAGGCCAACGAACTGTTCGTGTTCATTGTGGAGTTGCTCCGCGAGGCCGGTGCCGAGCCGGTGCTGCTGACCCCGGAATCCGTGTTGGAAACAGAACTGGGCGCGCTGGACGGGGTGCTCCTGCCGGGCGGCGGCGACCTTGACCCCAGGCTGTACGGACAGGAACCGGTGGAAGCCGTCTACGACGTCAACCCCGAACAGGACACGCTGGACCTGGCCGTTGCGCGCGCAACGCTCGACGCCGGTCTGCCGCTCCTTGGCATTTGCCGAGGACACCAGCTCCTCAATGTCCTCTATGGGGGAACCCTCATCCAGGACATGCTTCCGTCCACCGTGGTGCACAGCGGCCTGGATCCGGATGATGCCGCCGCGAGCGAGTGGGCGTGGCATGACGTGGTACTGGCCCCCGGCTCCCGGACCGCTGCCCTCTACGGCTCCACGGACGGCACCACGGTCAAGATCGCTTCGGGCCACCACCAGGCCGTGGCTACCGTCGGCGAGGGCCTGGCAGTCACAGCCATTGCCGACGACGGCACCATCGAAGCACTGGAAGATCCCGCCCGGTGGGTGACGTCCGTGCAGTGGCACCCAGAAGCAGCCCAGCTTCCTTCCGCCGAGCGTCTCCTGCCTTTCAGCGCCTTCGTAAAAGTGTGCCGGAAAGCTACCCAGGACCGGCCCGGAGGAGTACAGTAACGCTCACTGCATCAGTTCCCTTACTTTCTGGGGACCTGGAGCGCACAATTTCATTCGAATGACGTCGCAAGGGCGTCTTAAGTTCGCCGGCTGGGGGGCCCAACGTCTGCTCAAAGGAGCATTGTTGTGGTCCGTTCAAAACCCGCCAATCCACACCGTCATCCGAAGACTCCCGCTTCCCTCCTTGGCATCCTGCTGACTTCCGCTCTGGCTTTCGGCGGGCTTGTCCTAGGCGGCGCCGCGCCGGCAGCCGCCGCAGTCCCACCCTGCGCCGGAACCGGCGGGGCCATGCAGATCGTGGCCCACACCGACGACGACCTGTTGTTCCTCAGCCCCGACTTCATGCGGGATATCCAGGCCAAACGCTGTGTGCAGACGGTCTTCACCACCGCCGGAGAAGCCGGAGAAGGCGCCTCATACTGGCGCGGCCTCGAAGCAGGCATCCGTGCGAGCTACTCCAAGATGGCCGGAGTCGCCGACTCGTGGACCACCTCGGACGCCGGTGTCCCCAACAGGCCGCTGACCATGCAGACGCTCAACGGGGCACCCAACATTTCCGTGGTGTTCATGCGGCTCCCCGACGGATTCCCCGATGGCGATGGCAGCGCCGCGTACAACGACCAAAGCATCCTGAAACTCTGGGACGGACGCCTCTCTTCCATCCGGCCCGTGGACAACGCAGCAACGTTCACCAAGACGCAGTTCCAGAACGCCCTCAACCGTCTGGTGGCCAACTTCCAGCCCACCACGTTCCGCACGCAGGACTGGACCGGGAACTTCAACAACCCCTACGACCACAGCGACCACTGGGCCACGGCAAAGTTCGCCCAACTGGCTACCCGGAGCTACACCGGTCCGCACACCTCCATCGCCTACGACGCGTACGTGATCGACGAGTATCCGCAGAACGTGACGGGTGCTGATCTCACGGCCAAAGTGGATACCTTCGTGCGGTTCGCCGACTTCGACATGTACATCTGCAGCAGCCCCGGCGAGGGCTGCCCGGACTCTCCCTACGACGAATGGCTCAAACGGCAATATGTCACGGCCATCGAGTGGGTAGGAAACGCAGCCAAGCTGGCGGGCACCACCGTCACGGCTTCGTCCCAGAAAGCTGCGGCCCAGAGCCCCGAAAAGGCACGCGACGGGTACTTCTGGGGCGCGCCGATGGACGCTACCCGGGAGTGGGTCACCGCCGCCGAAAAAACCGGCAGCTGGATCCAGTACAACTTCTCGCCCACGCGGACCATCAACGCGGTGACGCTCTCGGACAGGCCTGTCCTCACTGACCAAGTGACCGGCGGCAACCTTACCTTCTCCGACGGCAGCACCGTGGCGGTCCCGGCCTTGCCAAACAACGGCTCAGCCCTGACAGTCAACTTCCCGGCGCGGACCGCGAGCTGGGTACGTTTCAACATCACCTCCGTCAGTGCGGGCACCACCAACGCCGGCCTTTCCGAGTTTGAAGCGTACGTCACGGCAGACACCGTTGCACCCGTCGTCACGGCCACTCCGCCGGGCGGAACCTACGCCGCCGGCCAGGCCATCACCCTGGCAACCAACGAGACCGCCACCATCTACTACACCGTGGACGGAAGTACACCCACCACGTCCAGTCCCAAGTACTCGGCCCCGATCACCCTCAACGGTGCGATGACCCTGAAGTACTTTGCCGTGGATGCAGCGAACAACTCCTCCGCCGTCGCCACGCAGACGTACTCAACCGGCCCTGACGTCACCAAGCCCGTGGTGACGGCCAACCCGGCCAGTGGAGCCTACGCGGCGGGAACCAAGATCGCGCTGACCGCCAACGAGCCGGCCGAGATCCGATACACCACGGACGGCACGGATCCGCTGACAGCAGGACTTGTGTACAGCGCACCCATCACCTTCAACGGCCCCGGCCCCCTGACGTTGAAGTACTACGCCAAGGACACGGCAGGGAACACCTCCGACGTCGCTACCCAGACGTACACAGTGCCCCCGGACACCACGGCACCGGTGATCACTGCCAATCCCACCGGCAGGGCTTTGGCCAGTGGGGCAACCATCAGCCTCGGCGCCAATGAGCCGGCCACGATCTACTACACCACCAATGGAAGTACCCCCACGGCTACCGAATCGGCGACCAACCTCAAGTACACGGCCCCGATCGTCATGGGCAGCTCCACGCTGACGCTCAAGTACATCGGCGTGGACACGGCCGGGAATACCTCGGCAGCGGGAACCCAGACCTACACCGTGCCCGCAGCCGGACCGCCGTCGGCCCATGACTTCAACGGCGACGGGCGCGCGGACGTCCTGGCTGCGGACACTGCCGGCAACCTCTACCTGTATCCGGGCGACGGTTCCGGCGGGCTCCTCCCCCGGCAGGTGGCCCTGCCCGCCCCTGCGTGGTCCTCGATCACGGACACCATCACTCCCGGCGACTTCAACAGGGACGGCAAGAACGATCTCCTGGCCCGTGCCGGGGACATCCTGTACTTCTACCCCGGTGACGGTGCAGGCAGCTTCGGCGCAAGGACCCAGGTGAGCACGGGCTGGAGCACCATGACCCAGCTCTTCTCCCCCGGCGACTTCAGCGGCGACGGAATCCCTGACTTCATGGGCCGGCGCAGCAACGGTGAGCTCCGGCTGTACGAGGGCAACGGAAACGGTGGCCAGCGCACCCCGTACACAGTCGGCACCGGCTGGGGCATCATGAACGCCATCTTCAGCACCGGCGATTTCAACGGAGACGGCAAAGCCGATGTACTGGCGCGCCGAACGGATACGGGAGCATTATGGCTGTATCCGGGCAATGGCTCCGGAGGTTGGCTGCAGTGGAACCAGATCGCTACGGGCTGGAATACGCGCACTGCACTCGCCGGCCCCCGGGACCTAAGTGGCGACGGCAAGAACGACGTCCTGGGCCGCATTGGAGACAACTTGTGGCTCTACCCCGGATCGGGAGGCGGAACTCTGGGAAATGTGCCGCCGATCAGCCTGGGCGCGGGTTGGCAGGGGATGAAGGTCATCGCCTGAACAACCCCCACTGAACCTGGCGCGGGTCGGAGTTTTCCCCCAGACTCTTCCGGCCCGCGTCAGCCACGTCCGACCCTCTCTCACCGAACCGCCCTCTCCCACCGACCCTCTCTCACCGAATCACCCTCCGCCACCGACCCTCTCTCACCAAACCGCCCTCTCCGGGCGACGCTCTCTCACCAAACCGCCCTCTCCGGGCGACGCTCTCTCACCAAACCGCCCCCTCCCACCAACGCCCTCTCACTTGCCTCAAGAAAGCCAACCGCAGGAAGGCCCGACGGCGGCACTCACCCGAGTGCCGACGTCGGGCCCTCCTGCGGCCGATGAGAGACCGTTCGGTCGATAGGGGCATTGGGTGAGAGAGGGACCGGTCAAAAGGGGGCATTCGGTGAGAGAGGGACCGGTCAAAAGGGGCATTCGGTGAGAGAGGGATCGGTCAAAAGGGGGATTCGGTGAGAGAGCGTTTAGGGGCGCACCTTGACGGGGACGCCGGTTTCGAGTGACTCCTGGGCTGCGTCGGCCACGCGGGAGGCGGCCACAGCGTCCTCCGGCGTGCAGGGGTTCTTGCGCTCGCCAAGGATCACTTCAACGAACGCTGCCATCTCCGAGCGGTAGGCCTGGTGGAAACGCTCGGCGAAAGTCTTGTGGGCTTCGCCGGCCGGGAACGCGATCCCCAACTCGGCTGAACGTACCGCCATCTGGTGGTCCATCCCCACCAGGATTGAACCGTCAGAACCCTGCAATTCCAACCGGACGTCATGGCCAGCCCCGTTGTAGCGGCTGGCCGAGACCGTTCCCACCGTGCCGTCGTCGAACGTCACCACGGCCAGGGCGGTATCGACGTCGCCCACCTCACCGATCGCGGGGTCGCCGTTGTTGGAGCCCTTGGCGTAGACCTCCACGATCTCCCGGCCCGTGAGCCAGCGCAGGATGTCGAAGTCGTGGACCGAGCAGTCCCGGAAAAGACCGCCGGAGCTGGCAAGGAACTCAACAGGTGGCGGCGTCATATCGCAGGTGACGGCGCGGACGGAGTGAATCCAGCCGAGTTCACCGGCGTCGTAGGCCCGTTTGGCCTCCAGGTAACCTGCGTCGAAGCGTCGCTGGTGTCCGATCTGGACGGTGCCGCCCTTCTCACGGATGTAGTCCAGCACCGGGAGGGATTCGGCAACGTTGACGGCCACGGGTTTCTCGCAGAAGACCGGGATGCCGGCGTCCACGCCCGCCCGGATGAGGTCCGGGTGGGTGGCCGTACCGGTGGCGATCACCAAACCGTCAATGCCGGACGCGATCAGCTCCTCCACCGAGGGCAGGAACTCCGCCCCGAAGTCCGCGGCAACGGACCTGGCGTGTTTGTGCGCGACGTCGGTCAGCTTGAGCCGCACGTGAGTCCCCTCAGGGTTAAGGACCTCGTTCAGCGCGACGATATTCCTGGCGTGCATCACGCCGATCCTGCCCACGCCCACCAGGCCGAGGGTTACTTCTTTCATGCTGTCTCACTTCCTTTCCGGACATTCGCCGGATAATCCAGGGAAACCACGGAAGGGCCCCGGCGGACGTGCATCAGCCGGGGCCCTTACGCGGGCGAACTAGTGCCGTTTGCTGGTGCTTTCGGGCGCGGCATCGGCGACGTCGGCTACTTCGGCTTTGACTTCTTCCAGGGCGTCCGAGTGTCCGCCGAGTTGTTCGAGTTCGTGCGCCAGCTCGGCGAGTTCGGCACCACCGGCCATTTGGGCGGTCAGCTCTTCGAGGGTGATGTCCTTCTTCTCGTAGTAGCCGATGGACTTGCCGCGCTTGAGCAGGAGGAACCGGTCGCCCACGGGGAAGGCGTGGTGCGGGTTGTGGGTGATGAAGATGACCCCCAGGCCGCGGTCGCGGGCCTGAAGGATGTAGCGGAGCACGACGCCGGACTGCTTGACTCCCAGCGCGGCGGTGGGTTCGTCGAGGATCAGGACCTTGGCGCCGAAATACACGGCCCGGGCGATCGCCACACATTGGCGCTCACCGCCGGAGAGCTGGCCGATGGGCTGTTCCACGTCGCGCAGGTCGATGCCCATGTCCGCGAGTTCCTTCTTGGTGATGTCCTTCATCTTCTGGACATCCATGCGGCGGAACGGGCCCACGCCGGTGGTCAGTTCGGAGCCCAGGAAGAAGTTCCGCCAAATCGGCATGAGGGACACCACGGCGAGGTCCTGGTACACCGCTGCGATGCCGGCGTCGAGCGCTTCACGGGGTGAACCGAGCTTGCGGTCCTCGCCCATGATCTTGAAGCTGCCTTCGTCGTGCTGGTGCAGGCCTGCGATGATCTTGATCAGCGTGGACTTACCGGCACCGTTGTCGCCCAGGACGCACGTGACGCGGCCGTTGTCCACGGCCATGGTCACGTCCCGGAGGGCGATGATGTTGCCGTAGTGCTTGCCCACGGCTTCGAGGGAGAGCAGGTGCACGGGCGTGTGGGTCAAGGGGTCCTTCTCGTCTTTCAGCAGGGTCTGCTGGTCGATCTGGTGTGCATTCATTGGTCCGGCCCCTTACTTCAGTTCTGCCCGGCGTTTGACGATGAGGTTGACGATGGTGGCCAGCAGCAGCATCAAGCCCAGGAAGAACTTGAACCAGTCCGGATTCCATTGTGCGTAGACAATGCCCTTGTTGGCCATGCCAAAGATGAATGCACCGATCGCGCCGCCCACGGCCGAGCCGTAGCCACCGGTGAGGAGGCAGCCACCGATCACTGCGGCGATGATGTAGAGGAACTCGTTGCCCACGCCTTCACCGGATTGCACGGCGTCGAAGGCGAACAGGTTGTGCATGCCCAGGATCCAGCCGCAGAAACCGACTGCCATGAACAGTCCGATCTTGGTCTTGGTCACCGGAACACCCACGGCGCGGGCGGCATTCGCGTCGCCGCCGACGGCGAAGATCCAGTTGCCGACGCGGGTCCTTAGGAGGATCCAGGAAGCAATCAGCACTAGAACGATCCAGAAGAACACGGTGATCTTCACTTCCACGCCGCCGATGCTGATGGAGGAGGCGAAGACGGCGCGGGCGGAATCGAAGCCGTCCAGCTTGGAAATCGAAGGGGAAGAAACGGAACCGCCGATCAGGCGGGTCAGTGCCAGGTTCAGGCCGGTCAGCATGAGGAAGGTGGCCAGGGTGACGATGAAGCTGGGCAGCTTGGTCTTGACCAGGATCCACCCATTGATGAAGCCGATGCCCAGGGAAACCACCAGCGCCAGGAGGACGCCAACCCAGGCGTTCATGGAGAAGTACCAGCTAAACAGCGATGCGGTCAGGGCCGAGGAGATGACGGCCACACCCGTGGAGAGGTCGAACTCACCACCGATCATCAGGAGGGACACTCCCACTGCCATGATCCCGATGGTGGAGGAACCGTAGAGCACGGTAGCCAGCGCATTCGGCTGGGTAAAGGTCTGCGAGACGGATGCGAAGAAGATGAAGAGGACAACGGCACCAACGAGTGCGCCAACCTCGGGCCGTGCGAGGAATTTCTGGAACGGGTTCCGGCGCCCGACCCGCTCGTCACCGGGCGATGTCGCCGGCGGCAGGGTTGCTGTGTTTGCCATAGGAATGACTCCTTGTTGGTCAGGCTGCGCGGCGGGCGAATCGCCGCGCAGCCGGATTCCTGGATCTAGCGGACGCCCTGCTGGGCGAACTTGAGGACGTCGGAAGCGTTGGACTTGTCCACGATGGTGGGTCCGGTCAGGACGGGCTGGCCGCCACCGATCTTGAAGCCGCCGCGCTTGGCCTGCCACAGGGCGTCAACGGACATGTAGCCCTGGAGCCACGGCTGCTGGTCGACCGTAAAGATCACGTTGCCGTCCACGATCTTCTGGGCGAGTTCGGCGTTGAGGTCGAAGCTGGCCACCTTGGCCGAGCTGCCCGCATCAGTAACGGACTTGAGGAGCGTCAGGGTGATGGGGGCGCCAAGGCCGATGATGACGTCAGCGTCCTTCGAAGCCTGGAGCTTGGCCGTTGCGGTGGACTGCACGGCGGTCATGTCCTTGCCGTCAACGTAGAGAATCTCTGTTGCGGGGACTTTGGCCTTCACGCCTGCACACCGGGCTTCGAGGCCCACGTGGCCCTGCTGCTGAATGACGCACACGGGGTGCTTGTAGCCCTCCGCAGCGAGCCTGGTTCCCACTGCTTCGCCAGCGAGCTGCTCGTTGGAACCGAAGTGGGTGAAGGCGCCGAGCTTTGCCGAGACGGATTCTCCGGCGTTGAGGCTGACGACGGGAATACCTGCATCGGTTGCCTTCTTGAGGACGTCCTTCAGGGCGTCGGGTGTGGCAATTGTGACGGCAATGCCATCCACTTTCTGGTCGATGGCCTGCTGGACCAACTGCGCCTGGCGCCCGGCTTCGGGGTCGCTCGTGTAAAGGAGTTCAACATTGTCCTTGGAGGAAGCTTCCTCCGCACCCTTCCGGACGATGTCCCAGAACGTGTCGCCGGCTGCGGCGTGGGTGATCAGGGCGACCTTGATGCGGTCAGTGGAAGCTGCCTGGCCTGCCGCAGCACCACCGCCGTTGTCTGCGGGCTTTCCGCCCTGGCTCGAACAGGCGCTCAGTGCTATCAGGGGAACCACTGCTGCGGCGAGTGCCGCTTTGCGCCACGAGAATCTTGCCACCGTTATCTCCTTTGATTTCAGCTTGGGGTGTCCGGAGACTCGTATCCGGATCAGCCACTACTCAGATCATGGTGACTGACCTCACACTTTGTCAAGAGTTTGTCCTGACATTAGGATGTTTTTACGTAAACCCTTCTCTATGACGGCGCCATACTTCCGGGCGAGACCAATTCCTTGACGGCCCAACAGCGGCTGCTATGATCAGAAAAAGGCAGTATGTCCTATCAAGCGAACATGAGCGGACAAACTCATCCATCCGGCAGAGGAGCCGTGACCCTGCTCCCCGGCCGGCTTTTCGAGCCGTCCAGGAGGAAACAGTGACGAACCAACTCAGCCTCAGCATCGACCGTTCGTCCCCGGTGCCGCTCTACCACCAGGTGGTGCAAGGCATCGAAGCCGCGATCCACAGCGGACTCCTGGAACCGGGCAGCCGCCTGGACAACGAAATCGATCTCGCGGCGCAACTGAATCTCTCCCGCCCCACCATGCGCAAAGCCATGGACGAACTGGTCCGGGCCGGCCTCTTGGTCCGCAAGCGGGGCGTGGGCACCCAGGTGGTCGCCAGCCAGGTCCGGCGGCCTCTGGAACTCTCCAGCCTGTTCGACGATCTCAGCAACAACGGCAAGAAACCCACCACGGATGTACTGAGCTTCTCGCATGTGGAGGCCGATGCCGCGACACTCACGGCCCTGCAGTTGCCTGCCGGATCCAAGGTGTACCACTTCACGCGACTCCGCAAAGTAGGTGGCAAGCCCTTGGCCCTCATGGAGAACTGGGTCCGCGACGACATCACCAGCATGGATGAAGCCCAGCTCTCCAGCGAAGGCCTCTACGCCATCCTGCGCCGTGGCGGCGTGAACTTCCGCCTCGCGTCACAACGCATCGGCGCCATGATCGCCAACGACTACCAGGCTCCCCTCCTCGAAGCAGAAGTGGGTTCGGCCCTGGTCACCATGGAACGCACCGCGGTGGACGACACCGGACGCATGGTCGAAACCGGCCACCACGTGTACCGCGCTGATTCCTACAGCTTTGAAATGACCCTCGTACAGCGCTAACGCAAGGACTTAACTTATGGCCAACTGGGTATACCCTCTGGGAACCGCTACCGACGGCAAGTGGGACGTTTCCCTCGGCACCTCCGATTCCAGCCTCGCCGTCGACGGCTGGGCCCATACGGGACTGAAGGTTGCGACGCTCGCCGCGGGTGCCGCCGTCGAACTTTCCGCCGCTGCCGAAGAGCGCATCGTGGTGCCGCTGAGCGGCTCCTTCACGGTGACGGTCGACGGCGCGTCGTACAGTCTCGCTGGCCGGCAGTCGGTTTTCCACGGGCCAAGCGACGTCCTCTACACGGGTATCGATAAGGCCCTCACCATCAGCACGAACGACGGCGGCCGCGTCGCCGTCGCAACCGCACCGGCAAAGGCCGGGTACCCCACGCGCCTGATCACCGCCGCCGAAACCCCCGTGGAACTGCGCGGCGCGGGCAACTGCTCCCGCCAGGTGCACAACTTCGGCACACCGGCCGCACTCGAAGCCGACCGTTTCATCGTCTGCGAAGTCATCACCCCCGCCGGCAACTGGTCCTCCTACCCGCCGCACAAGCACGACGAGGAGAAGGACGGCGAAACCAGCCTCGAGGAGATCTACTACTTCGAAACCCGCGTGGCTCCCGGCTCCCCCGCCCCGGAAGACGCCGATGCGTTCGGCCATGCCCGCGTGTACGCCTCGGACGAGCGTCCCATCGACGTCTCCGCGGAAGTCCGTACCGGCGATGTTGTCCTGGTCCCCTACGGCTGGCACGGCCCCGCCATGGCAGCCCCCGGCTACGACCTCTACTACCTCAACGTCATGGCCGGCCCTGGACGTGTCCGCGACTGGCTCATCAGCGACGACCCCCACCACGGCTGGATCCGCCAAACCTGGGATGGCCAAGACGTAGACCCGAGGCTCCCGTTCTCGGCCTGATCCTGAAAACCCAGAAAGCCCCTGTGACTCGACGAGTCACAGGGGCTTTCTTTGCGTTTGGGCGCTACTTCGCTTGGGCGATGTAGTCCGTCATCGTCTTGAGCTGGTAGCGGGAAACGTCCTCGGCGTTCTCGTCCTCGGCGAAGACGCTGGAGACCATGACGGTGTTCGCCTTGTCCAGGAAGCCGATTTCCTTCAGGCCGCCGAAGAACTCGTTCCAGTTCACGTCGCCGTCACCGATCTTCAGGTGCTGGTGGACGCGGACGGCGTTGCCGGGCGGGTTGGTGATGTAGCGCAGGCCGTGGGAGGCGTGGTGGTTCATGGTGTCTGAAATGTGCACCAGGCGCAGCTTGTCACCGGCGGCGCGCATGATCTCCAGCGGCTTATTGCCCATGTGGAACGTGTGCGAGGCAACGTAGACCATTCCGATGTTCGGGGAGTTGATGCCGCGGATCACGCGCAGGGCGGCCAGGCCGTCCTCCACGAAGTCGTCCGGGTGGGGATCGATCAGGACGTCCAGGCCCTCGCGCTCGATGATCGGCACCAGTTCCTCCATGGAACGGTAGAAGGCCCTCTCTGATTCCTCGGCCTTCTCCGGGCGGCCGCTGAACTCAGTGTTCATGGTCTGCACACCAAGGTCCACGGCGATCTGGATGGCACGCTTCCAGTAACGGACTGCCGCTTCACGGGCGTCTTCGTCCGGGCCGGACCAGCGCAGGACGGGAAGGATCGAGGCAATCTCGACTCCGGCGTCCTTGCAGGATGCCTTCAGCTTGCCAACCAGCTCATCGTCTGCCTTGGGGTGGTTGTAGAACGGGATGAGGTCCGCGTGCGGAGTCATCTGCAGGTACTTGTAGCCAAGGTCCGCAGCGATGCGGGGGAACTCAAGCAGGCTGTGGCTGTGGTGGAACGGTGTGGGATCGAGGGCGATCTTCACTGGGCACTCCTTTGTGGTCTCTGGGGAAAGAAAACGGTGGCCGGCCGCGGTACTGCCGGCCAGCCACCGCTGCGATGGTGGGGCTGCGTTAGTTGTACAGGTCCGGCTTGGTGTTGAGCTGCACCTTGACCTTCTCGCCGGACTTCTGGGCCTCGACGCCGGCCTCGCAGCACGCTGCCGTGGCATAACCGTCCCAAGCCGTGGGGCCGCCGATTTCGCCGCGAAGTGCCGCGTCCACCCAGCCCTGGACCTCGACGTCGTAAGCGGCACCAAAACGGTCCTCGAAACCAGGGGTGACGTTGCCGCCCCACTTGCCGGCCGTCTGGACGTACGGGCCGCTGTCGCCACCGATGCTCACGATGCCGTCCTCGAAGGACGCCTGCGTGGCCACCTGGTAGCCGAACTTGGCATTGACATAGATTTCGACGTCGGCCAGTACACCGGATTCGGTTTCAATCAGGACATGCTGGGGATCGTGCTGGCCGCTGGGTGCGTTGCGCGTGGGCTTGCCCAAGCGAACCTGCACGGACGTGATTTCCTCACCCGTGAAGAAGCGGATCGCGTCGAATTCGTGGACAACGGAGTCGTTGATCAGCATTTCGTTGGTGAAGCCCTCGGGCGTGGTGGGGTTCCGGTGCTGGTGGTGCAGCATCAACAGCTCCCCCAATTCGCTGTTGCGGATGATGGAACCCAACGCCGAGTATTCTGCGTCGAAGCGGCGCATGAAGCCAACCTGGATGCGCTTGTGCCCCAAAGCCTGCTCGGCCTGCACAACCTTCCAGGCGCTCTCTGCGTCCGGGGTCAGCGGCTTCTCGCACAGGATCGGGAAGTCCTTCTCCAAGGCCTTGTACAGGATTTCCTCGTGCAGGAAGCCCGGGGTGGCGATCAGCACGGCGTTGACGTCGCCATTGTTGAGCGCCTCGTCGGCGCTGGCCAGGGCAACCGCCCCGTCAATGCCTTCGATGGCGGCTTGCGCACGGGCCAGGTCGACATCGACGACGGCGGCCACTTCGGCGCCGTGGATGCGGGTGCTGAGGCGCTTGATGTGGTCCGCACCCATGCGGCCTGCGCCGATGACGGCAACGCGGAGAGACTTTGTCACTTTCTTATCCTTCGTGAGGTTTGGTTGGCTACTGGACCCGTGTACGGGATCCGCAGGACAGGAGGTAATTGCGGGTTCGCTTGGCAATGGGCATCGGTACGTCGAACGCTACCGGGTACATGTCCTGCTCCACGATGCCGAAGATCGGCCGGTTCAGGCCCTCGACTGCTTCGATGACGGCACGGAGATCCGGGAGGCCGTTCGGCGGCTCGGTCATGACGCCGGCCAGGTTCGCGGCAGCCCAGGTCATGTTCTTCTCGTTGACTTCCGCCAGGACCTCGGGGTTGATCTGCTTCAAGTGCAGGTAGCCGATGCGGTCCGGGTAGTTCTTGATGAGTTCCAGGCTCGAAGCGCCGCAGTATTCGGCGTGGCCGGTGTCCAGGCACAGGTTCAAGTACTGCGGGTCCGTGGCTGCCAGGAGGGTTTCGATATCCTTCTGCGCTCCAACATGGGAGTCGGCGTGGGAGTGGAACTGCTGGTGCAGGCCGAAGTCCTCCAGGAGGACCTTGCCCATCCGGTTGTGGCCGGCGAAGAGATCCGCCCACTGTTCGTCCGTGAGTTCGCCGTTCTCCACGGCCTCACCCGTGACGTCGTCCCGCCACATGGCCGGGATAACCACGATGTGCTCGCCGCCCATGGCCGCCGTCAGTTCGGCCACCTTGCGGGCCGGTTCCCAAGCTTCGTCGTACTGCTTGGCACCGCGGTGGAATGCCGTGAAAACCGTACCGGCGGTGACCTGCAGGTGGCGCTGCTTCAGTTCTTCTGCGAGCCGGGTGGGGTCGTTCGGCAGGTAGCCGTAGGGGCCCAGTTCGATCCACTTGTAACCGGATTCGGCAACCTCATCCAGGAACCGTTCCCACGGGGTCTGCTGGGGGTCATCCGGAAACCAGACACCCCAGGAGTCGGGGGCGGTGCCAATGATGAGCTTGTTCTCGACGTCGGTCATGACCACGGTGTCTTTCTTTCGAGGGTCCGTCATGCTCCGGCCGATTGGCCGGAGCAGGACGGATGGAACTAGTTGGAGGGGAAGTTGTAGGAGGCGCCGGAGGCGTGGTGGGTTTCGGGCCAGCGGGAGGTGATGACTTTGCCGCGGGTGTAGAAGGAGACGCCTTCGGGGCCGTAGATGTGCTTGTCACCGAATAGGGAGGCTTTCCAGCCGCCGAAGGAGTGGTATGCCACCGGGACGGGCAGGGGCACGTTGATGCCGATCATGCCCACGGTCACCGAACGCTGGAACTTCCGTGCTGCGGCGCCGGAGGAGGTGAAGATCGCGGTGCCGTTGCCGTAGGGGTTGGAGTTGATGAGCTTGATGCCGTCTTCGAGGGTGTCCACGCGGACCACGACGAGAACGGGTCCGAAGATCTCCTCGGTGTAGGCGCTCATTTCGGTCTTGACGTGGTCGATCACGGTGGGACCCACCCAGAAGCCGTCTTCGTGGCCCGGGATCACGAGGTCGCGCCCGTCTACTACCATCGCGGCACCGGCGGTTTCTGCTTCGGTGACGATCTTGACGATGCGTTCCTTCGATGCCGGGGTGATGACCGGGCCCATTTCGGCTCCGGGTTCGGTGCCGTTGTCCACCTTCACGGCCAGGGCACGTTCTTCGACCTTCTTCACCAGCAGGTCGGCGGCGTCCCCGACGGCGACGGCCACGGAAATCGCCATGCACCGCTCTCCTGCGGAACCGAATGCTGCGGCGGCGAGGTGGTCGGCGGCGTTGTCCAGGTCAGCGTCGGGGAGCACGATCGCGTGGTTCTTCGCTCCACCCAACGCCTGGACACGCTTGCCGTGTTTGGTGGCGGTTTCGTGGACGTATTGGGCGATCGGGGTGGACCCGACGAAGGAGATGCCGTCCACGTCGGGGTGGGTCAGCAGGCCGTCGACGGTTTCCTTGCCGCCGTGCAGGACCTGGAACACGCCGTCGGGCAGGCCGGCGTCCTTCCAGAGCTTGGCGAGCAGCAGCGACGGGGACGGGTCCCGCTCGGAGGGTTTGAGGATGAACGCGTTACCGGTCGCGATGGCCATCGGGGCCATCCACAGCGGCACCATGACGGGGAAGTTGAACGGGGTAATACCCGCCACCACGCCGAGGGGCTCGCGGAAGGAGAAGACATCGATGCCGGTGGAAACCTGGTCCGAGTAGTCACCCTTGAGCAGCGACGGGATGCCGCAGGCGAACTCGATGACTTCCAGGCCGCGGCCGATCTCGCCCTTGGCGTCGGAGAGGACCTTGCCGTGCTCGGCCGTAATCAGCTCGGCGAGTTCGTCCACGTGCGCGGCGACGAGCTCACGGAACTTGAACAACACCGCGGTGCGCTTGGCCAGGGAAATATCACCCCAGGAATCAGCGGCCTTGCGGGCAGCAGCAACCGTGGCATTCAAATCGTTCTCGTTCGCCAGGCGCAGCTCCGCGGTGACCTGGCCGGTGGCCGGGTTGTAGACGGGCTGGGTGCGGTCGCCTTCACCGGAGGTTTCAGCACCGTTGATGAAGTGGTTGATGGTGGTCAATGTGGTCGTCGTCGACATGTGTGTGGACTTCCTTGTCTGTGGTGCGCGGGTAGTGGCTGGGGAACTCAGCCGAGTAGTTTGCGCTGGCGGTTCTTGTGGTCGGTGTAGGTTTTGTAGGCCTGTTGGGTGGATTCGAGTTCGGACACGGCCGAGACGGGCACGTCCCACCAGGACTCGGAGGATGGCGCGTCCAGGAGCGGGTCGGATTCGACGTGGATCACGATCGGGCCGGTCTCCTCCGGGGCTGCCTTGGCGTCGCGGATGGCTTGTTCGAGTTCGGCGATGACCTTCTCACCCGGTTCGATCCGGATGACCTTCGCGCCCAACGACTCGGCGTTCGTGGCGAGGTCGATGGGCAGGTTCTCGCCGGCGTCGAAGGAGTGCTGTTCCTTGTTCAGGACCCGGTATTGGGTTCCGAAACGCTGCGAACCCAGCATCTCCGAGAGGGAGCCGATGGAGGCATAGCCGTGGTTCTGGATCAGGACCACGATCAGTTTGATGCGTTCGGCGACGGCGGTGACCAGTTCGGTGTGCATCATCAGGTACGAGCCGTCCCCCACCATGACCACCACATCGCGCTCCGGCCCGCCCGCGGCGGCTTCGGCCAGGGCTGCGCGCTTGACGCCCAGGCCTCCGGGGATTTCGTACCCCATGCAGGAGTACGCGTATTCCACGTGGTACCCGAACGCGTCCCGGACCCGCCACATCTTGTGCAGGTCACCCGGCAGCGAACCCGCAGCGCAGATCACCACGTCCTGGGCGTCCATGGCCTTGTTCGTGGCACCGATGATCTCGTTCTGCGCCGGCAACGGCGTGAACCGGGTCTCGAACGCCTCATCCACGATTCCGTCCCACCGGGCCTTCTCCGCGGCCACCTTCAGCTCCAGGTCAGCGCCCACGCGGTAACCGCCCAGGGCCTGGTTGAGCTTCACCAACGCCTTGCGGGCATCGGCGACGATCGGCAGCGTGGTGCCGTGCTTGTACGCATCGATCGCGGCGACGTTGATGTTCACGAAGCGCACGTCCGGGTTCTGGAACGCCGTGCGGGACGCGGTAGTGAAGTCCTCGTACCGGGTGCCGATCCCGATGATCAGGTCCGCCTCCGCGGCGATGGCGTTGGCCGCCGTCGTACCGGTTGAACCAATGGCTCCGAGGGAGTGCTTGTGGTCCCACGGCAGGACGCCGACACCGGCCTGGGTGTTGCCCACGGGGATGCCCGTGAGTTCGGCGAACTTCGCCAGCTCGTCATTGGCGTAGGCGTAGAGGACGCCACCGCCGGCGATGATCAGCGGCCGCTTCGCTGCGCGGATCGCTTCGACGGCACGGCGGATGTCCTCATCTTCGGCCTCGGGCCGGCGGATCCGCCATTCCCGCTCGGCCAGGAACTCCTCGGGCACATCGAACGCCTCGGCCTGGACGTCCTGCGGCAGCGAAATGGTCACCGCGCCGGTCTCGGCCGGGTCCGTCAGCACCCGCAGGCCGTGGTGGAACGCGGAGAACAACTGCTCCGGGCGGTTCACCCGGTCGAAGAACTTGGACAACGGCCGGAACGCGTCATTGACCGTGATGTCATACGCATACGGCAGCTCAAGCTGCTGCAACACCGGATCAGCGGCGCGGGTCGCGAACGTATCCGACGGGAGCAACAGCACCGGCAGCCGGTTGGTGGTGGCCAGCGCGGCCCCGGTGAGCAGGTTCGAGGACCCCGGACCGATCGAGGTGCTGATCGCGAACGTCTGCCGGCGGCGGGTGTGCCGGGCATACCCCACGGCCTGGTGCGCCTGGGCCTGCTCATTGCGGCCCTGGTAATACGGCATGATCGAGGGGTCAGCGGCCTGGTACTGCTTCAACGCCTGGCCCACACCAGCGACGTTGCCGTGCCCGAAAATACCGAACGTGCCCGGAATCAGGCGCTCACGGAACTCCACACCAGCAACAGAGTCAACCGTGTACTGCTTGGACAAGAACTCGACCACGGCCTGGGCCACGGTCATCCGACGGGTTACAGATCCCATGGGTAACTACTCCGATACTTTCACGGGGATACGGTCTGACGAAGCGAACCCCGCGGCAGCGGCGGCAGCGGGCGCAGTGGTGTTCAGCAGCGAGGCCGCCGTCGCGACGGCACCTGCCACATCGCCGTCGTGCGGGTACAACAGCGTCCGCCCCACGGTGAGGCCCTGCACACCGGGCAAAGCCAGCGCCGCCTGCCAGGAAGCGAACACCTCGTCCTGGGACCCGTCCGGGTCACCGCCCAGCAGCACGGTAGGCAGCGTGGTGGAGGCCATGACGCGTTCCATCTCGGCCACCACGGGCAACTTCATCCACGTGTAGGCGCTGGTGGACCCCAGGCCCTCGGCGATCCCGACGGACTTGATCACGGCATCGGCGCGGAGGTCGTTGCGGACCTTGCCGTTGGCGTCACGAACGGAGAGGAAGGGCTCTACCATGGCGATGAGCTTCCGCTCGGCCAGGGAATCGATCGCCTTCGCGGTCGCCTCCAGGGTGGCGACCGTGTCCGGGTCGCCCAGGCAGATCCGGGTGAGCATCTTCCCGCCGTCCGCGCCCAAAGCCTCCAAGGCGGCTGCGGTGTGGCCGGTGAAGCGGTCATCGAACTCATTCACCAAGCCGGCCAGCCCGCCGCGGTTCATGGAACCGAACACGAGCTTGCCTTCCAATGCTCCAAGGAGCAGGAGGTCATCCATGATGTCCGGCGAAGCCAAGATGCCGTCCACAGCCGGGTTCGCCAAGGCAATCTGCAAACGGTCCAGCAAATCGCGGCGGTCGGCCATGGCCATCGGCTCCGAACCAACAGACAGGGCGCCACGGGCCGGGTGGTCGGCGGCGACAATGAAGTTCTGCACGCCATGTTTCAGGCCAGGATGACGACGGCGGGTCGCAGCAGCGCGGGCCACGGCCTCCGGATCCTCCAGCCGGATCCGGCTCAAGTGCTCGTAGCGGCGGGGGTCATCGTTGATGCTCAACGCACTGCTCCTTCTGTAACGGCGGCGGACGCGCCGGGGACCGGACGGCCGCGTTCAGCCAGCAACGAGATGACCTCATCCGGCGTCGGCATCGCATCCGCGCACGACAGACGCGAGGCGACAATCGCACCAGCGGCGTTCGCGTAATCCAGCACCTCGGACAAAGGCCAACCGGAGAGCAATCCGTGCACAAATGCTCCACCGAAGGAATCCCCCGCACCCAGACCGTTCACCGTCTCCACCGGAACCGGGGCCGACACCACACGCTCCGTGCGGGTCTTCGCCATCACACCTTCCGGGCCCAACTTCACCACGGCGATCTCCACACCGGCAGCCAGGAGGCGGTCCGCCTGCTCATCAGGAGTCCCCTCCCCCACAGCCACGGCACATTCCTTGTCATTGCCGATCGCGACCGTCACATGCGGAAGGATCTTGGCCACCTCAGCACGGGCCTCCTCCTCGGAAGCCCAGAACATCGGACGGTAATCCAGGTCCAGAATGGTGAACTGGCCATCCTTCAAACCGGTCCGCGGACGGGCCTCATGCGCCGCAATATGCGCGGAGCGTGAGGGCTCCTGGCACAGGCCCGTCACCGTGGACCAGAAAATCATGGCGTCCCGGATCGCGTCCAGATCCAGCTCTTCAGCCTTGATCTGCAGATCCGGCGCCGTGGGGAACCGGCCGTAGAAGTACAGCGGGAACTCATCCGTGGCCGGCTTGATCGCACAGAACGTGGCCGGCGTCTGTCCGGCTGCAGGGGTGACGAAGGAATCATCCACGTTGAACTTACGCAGCTCGCGGTGCAGGAAGCTGCCAAAAGGATCATCACCGGTCCGGGTAATCACACCCGTGCGGCGGCCATGGCGGGCAGCGGCAACAGCCACGTTGGAGGGCGAGCCTCCCAAGTACTTGCCGAAAGACGACACGTCCTCCAGCCCAACTCCAATATCGTTCGGGTAGATATCAACGCTGATGCGCCCGATCGTGAGCAGTTCGTGGGTCACGGTACTCGTGGACCTTTCTCTTGTGAACTCTGAACCTTTGAGCGCTGGGCCCCAATGCCTTGCTACCCCTCAGTGAGCGGGGCCACATGACTACTTTGCACCAGATTTAATGTCCTGTCAAAGGTTTGTACTGACATATTTACAACATGACACGCAGCGCGCCTACTTGCGGGGAACCGCCAATTCTCCGGTGACATACTGACTGCGCCCAAAGCCGAACGACCAGTCCCCGGCAGTGTTCTCCACATAGCCCACAAACACGTCCTCGCCGGCTATCCCCACCCCCGCGAGCCCGGAGGCAATGGCCTCGAAGAGCGAACTCTTCGCCATCTGGCTGCGACCACACTGGGTGAAGATTTGGATCATGACAACGCCGAAACTGCGCTCGAAACCGAGCCCGGCGTCCTGGGCGACGATCTGGCCTTGTGGATGCTCTGTGAGGATGTGGAAGTAGTCCCGCTCGGGAATTCCATACTCAGTCAGGATGGCATCGTGAATGGCCCGGCTGATGGCGGCCAGATCCTCGGGCGAGCGGCCCTGGTTGACGTCGATACGAACAAGAGGCATTGCAGATCCCTTCGAAAAGTTTGTCCTAACATACTAACAAACTATCCCGATTCCGGATACAGCAATGGCCCGCCCAATACCTGGACGGACCAAATACCCAGCCTTGCGAGGCCGCTCTACATCCCTACCCCCCCAACCTCGCAAGCTCGGCCAGGGAACCCGGGTGGTGCGGGCCCTGCTGAGGAATAGCGCGCTGAGCAGGCCTCACAACGGGCGCCTAAAGCACGACGGCGGCCCGTCACCTTTCCGTTCGAAAGGTGACGGGCCGCCGTCGTAAGGCTGTTGTAAGCCTAGAGTGCTGCGAAGACCTCGCGGAGCAGGGTAGCGGTCTCGGACGGCGTCTTGCCGACCTTCACGCCTGCTGCCTCGAGGGCTTCCTTCTTTGCCCGTGCGGTACCAGCGGAGCCGGACACGATGGCGCCGGCGTGGCCCATGGTCTTGCCCTCGGGAGCCGTGAAGCCTGCCACATAGCCGACAACCGGCTTGGTGACGTTGGCCTTGATGAAGTCGGCTGCGCGCTCTTCAGCGTCGCCACCGATTTCACCGATCATGACGATCGCCTTGGTCTCCGGGTCGGCTTCGAACGCAGCCAGGGCGTCGATGTGGGTGGTGCCGATGATGGGGTCGCCACCAATTCCGATCGCGGTGGAGAAACCGAGGTCGCGGAGTTCGTACATCATCTGGTAGGTCAAGGTACCGGACTTGGAAACCAGTCCGATGGGGCCCTTGCCCGTGATGTTTGCCGGGGTGATGCCAACCAGGGCCTCACCCGGGGTGATGATGCCGGGGCAGTTCGGTCCGATGATGCGGGTGATCTGCTTGCCGTCAGCGTCCACCTTGGACTGGGCGAGTGCCCCGAACTCGGCGGAGTCCTGAACCGGCACACCTTCGGTGATGACTACAACGAGGCCGATCCCGGCTTCGATGGCTTCAACCACTGCGTCCTTGGTGAATGCCGGCGGAACGAAGACGATCGAAACGTCCGCGCCGGTTTCGGCGATGGCTTCCTTGACGGTGCCGAAGACGTTGATTTCCTTGTCGCCGTGCAGGACCGTGGTGCCGGCCTTGCGGGCGTTGACGCCACCAACAATGTTGGTGCCGGCCTTGAGCATCAGGGCGGTGTGCTTGGTGCCCTCGCCGCCGGTGATGCCCTGGACGATGACCTTGGAGTCCTTGTTGAGGTAGATAGACATTGTCGCGTCCCTTTACTTAGCTGCGTTGGCGAGCTCGGCGGCCTTGTCGGCGCCCTCGTCCATGGTGGCGGCCAGGGTAACCAGCGGGTGGTTGGCCTCGGTCAGGATGCGGCGGCCCTCTTCGACGTTGTTGCCGTCGAGGCGAACAACCAGCGGCTTGTTCGCCGAGGAACCGAGCTCTGCCAGTGCACCGACGATGCCCTTGGCGACGGCGTCACAAGCGGTGATGCCACCGAAGACGTTCACGAAGACGCTCTTGACCTGGGAGTCGCCCAGGATGACGTCCAGGCCGTTGGCCATGACCTCGGCGGACGCTCCACCACCGATGTCAAGGAAGTTGGCGGGCTTCACGTTGCCGTGGTTCTCGCCGGCGTAAGCGACGACGTCGAGGGTGGACATCACAAGACCGGCGCCATTGCCGATGATGCCAACTTCGCCGTCCAGCTTGACGTAGTTGAGGTCCTGGGCCTTGGCCTTGGCCTCGAGCGGGTCGGCCGCGTCCTTGTCTTCCAGCTCACCGTGGTGCACGTGGCGGAAGTCGGCGTTCTCGTCCAGGGAAACCTTGCCATCGAGGGCAACGATGTCGCCTGCGCCGGTGCGGACCAGCGGGTTGACCTCAACCAGGGTTGCGTCTTCCTTCTTGAAGACATCCCACAGCTTCAGAATGACGTCGGCGACTTTGCCGCGCAGTTCTTCAGCGAAGCCGGCAGCTGCGACGATCTCGTCAGCCTTGGCCTGGTCGATTCCAACAGCAGGATCGATGGCGATCTTGGCGAGTGCCTCGGGGCGCTCTACAGCAAGCTGCTCGATCTCCATGCCGCCTTCAACCGAGCACATGGCCAGGTAGTTGCGGTTGGCACGGTCCAGGAGGACCGAGAAGTAGAATTCTTCGGCGATGTCAGCGCCCTGGGCAATCATCACCTTGTTGACGGTGTGGCCCTTGATGTCCATGCCCAGGATGTTGGTGGAGTGCTCAAGCGCCTCGTCGGCAGACTTGGCAACCTTGACGCCGCCAGCCTTGCCGCGGCCACCAACCTTAACCTGTGCCTTTACGACAGTAACGCCGCCGATCTTCTCAGCAGCTGCCTTCGCTTCTTCAGGAGTGTGCGCCACGATGCCGGCGAGCACGGGTACACCGTGCGCTTCGAACATATCGCGCGCCTGATATTCAAACAGGTCCACGGTTTAGTGTCCTTCTACGTCGAAGTAGTTTCTGTCCAGCCGGAACCGCGATGACCGCGATTAGCCAGCTGCGGAAAGTACGCGGTCATAACCAGGAATCATGCCCGGTCACATTGCGTAAGGTCCTCTCGGAACTTTAGCCCTTTGAGGCGTCCCGCCACTCCCACAGTACCGGTTAAGTGAGTAAGCTTACACTTCTATCGAGCGTAGAAAATCCGCGTGATGGCGCGGTTTTTGGGCTCACACGTACGCTCCGCAGTGGTCAGGAATCTTCCTTCAGGTTCCCGCGGACCGTCTTGCCGCCGTCGGAAATCAGCTGGTAACCCTCGCGGCTGACGAAGAACGCTACGCCACCCGAGACGTTTCCGCAGGCAACGCCGTCGTTGTACGCGGAGCACCGCAGGCCGTTACGTTCGATGTTCTGCCCGTCAGCCAACTCACGGAGCTTGGAAATGGTGCCGTTCCGCGTTCCCTTGGGACCGTACTCCGACTCCATTTGTGTTACGCCGGAGCGACACGAGCCGTACATGGCCTTGTCCGGCGAGAGCAGCACGGTCCCACCCAAGTAGCCCAAGCCGGTAGCGCCGCAATCGTCGGAAATGTCTTCCGCTTCAGGTTTGGCGTAGGCCGCCAATTCGCACTGCACCACGGGCACCACGGCGAATTTGTTGTTGGCAGCGTCCGAGTACGTGTTGGGCTCATAGGGCAGGTTAAGATGGCCGCCCCGCGAGGACGTCATGGCGCAAACGATGTTGTGGTCCGGGGTGACGAACGCAATGACGTCGTCGCCCGCGGCGAGCGTTGTCTGTTGCGTCACCGGCACCTGCTTGAGCTGTTCCAGGGGAGGCAGCGGCTCCGGAGGAACGTAGTTGGGGTCCTTGGTGGAGAAGGAACACGCCGTGCTGGCCAGCAAGAGCAAGGCGGCAAGAATCCCCAATACAGTCCGTCGCATGGCTCCAATTATGCCGTGGCTGCTCAGCCGGTCCCGCCACGCCTCCGGCTTTGATGCGCTGCGACTGCCATCAGTGTGCCGAACGTCAAAAGACCTCCGGCGGCCCACAGCATTGCGTTGAGGGTTCCGGACTGCAGCCCCGTAGCCGCCAGTTCAGCGGACGACGCCGGCTCTACCGCGCCTGCCGGCAGCACCGTTGTTGGAGGTACTTCAGCCGCGGCTGGTGGTTGTGCTGCAGGCGGCGGTTCGACGGCGGGTGGCCGGGTTTCGAGGACGGTGACGGTGGTCCAGAAGATCTCCCGCTCAACGAGGCCCGCGTCACGGAATTTCACGTAAATCCGGAACGATCCCGCCCTGGTGGGCGTGCCATTGAGGAATCCGTTGCCATCAATAACGAGCCCGTCCGGACCGGGATCGTGCCAATGCAGGCTGCCGGCCATGTGCTGCGGCGTTCCCCACCACATGGAGTAGGGGCCGACGCCGCCGGTCACCGAAGCGATCTTGGCCGAGTAGGGCTCCCCCAGGACGGCGGGCGGCACTACATAGCCCACAGCGTACGGTGCACTTGCCCGCACAGTGATCCTGAACGAGGCTTCGCTGGAACCGAACTGGTCCGTCGCCCGGACGGTGAAGGCGTACGTGCCGACAGTCGTGGGGGTTCCGCTGGCTGACTTATTGCTCCAGGACATTCCGGGCGGGAGTTGCCCTTCAACGATCGATGTGGTGAACGGTATGACTCCGGCGGTAAACACGTCGATGCTTTGCTCATACGGAAGGCCAACAACGGCGTCCGGGTACTGACCGGTGTAGGTATGCAACTCAATTTTTGGCGGGTGGTATTCGCTGATGCTCGCCGAGACTTTTCGTGACACGGTCTGGGCAGGTTCCGAGGAGTCCGTTACGACCACGGTCATCTGGTAGTAACCAGCTTGGCTGGGCGTCCCCGTGACCTTCAGGCCAGCCTCATTGAACGCCAGCCCTGGCGGCAGGTCGGTCACAGTCACGGAATACGGGGCAGTACCTCCCGAGACCACGAACGGCTCGTCGAAGGGCTTTCCCACGAAGCCGTTCTCCACGTACCCCTGCACAGCCAAGGGCTCAGGGTCCGCGGCGAGAGTTTGGTCAGGCCCACTCGTCGACCCTGTGGGCACCACCGCTTCCGGAACCGCAGGTTCAGTGGCCGGGACCGACACGGTGCCTGTTGGTTGTGGCGCTGGAGTCGCCGTGGCAGTGGCTGTGGGTGTTGCTGTGGACGAAGGGAGCGGCGCGGTGGCCGGCGCGGTGGACACCGGTTCCGGCGCCGGCTCGACGGCGGGAGGCTGGGTTGGTGCTGTAGCCGCAGCGCTCGGCACGGGCTCGCCTGCAGCGAGACCGGGAGGTGCCAGCTGCAACGACAGTCCACCAGCCAAGGCAGCGGCCAGAATCGTCCCCCAAGCTTTAACGGCAAAACCGCGTTCCCTCTGCATGGCGCCCATGCGCGTCCTCCCCCACAAGAATGCGAAACCCCCGAAGCGCAGCGCCCTACCGAATCATGCGGACCCCAAGCGCGCACGCCCGGCCAGTCTAAGACGCGCTAAGGCTCCTGACAACGGGCAGACCGGTCGTCTCTGGGCACCATCGATGCGCCGGGTCTGGTTCGAGCGCATTACGCGCTACCATCAGGACCGGCCAAGGCTACGTGGTCTTCTTCCGCGCGGCAGGGTCCAAAGTGCATTCGCCTTCCACCATGATGAAGCTCGTTTCCTGGGAAGGTGTGAACTGCACAAGCAGCCCTCTTGGACTTTCGGCATTGAGCTGTATCGCAGTCGTATTGCCACCCATGTCGTCGAAGATATTCCCAATTGTGTAACCCTTCGACTCAAGGTGAGACTTCATCCATTCGACGGCCGCGTGGGGGTCGACCACCGGGCCGCCCGTGATTTGGCGTTGGTACAGCCTGCCGTCGGCGCGTGCATGTATGCCACAGGGTTCGGAGACGTAGTCCACGGTGTCCTGACGGTCCCAACCTGGCCAGGTGGTGCCGGAATGTTGAACCGTGTCCTCCATGGCATCCAAGAAGTCGGTGAACACTTCGGAGGCGCTGCGTTGGCCTGGCCCCGGCTCAGTGCTCGATCCACCCGCTGAAGTCACACCACAACCGGCAATCACGACAGAAAACGCGATGGTGATTGGCAAACACAGCCACCGGATACCAAGCTTTCCGCCACGGGATGTCCTTGCGTGGTGCGACTCTTTGGTCATGTCTATGTGGTTTTCTGCCTGGCAGCGGGATCGAGGGTGCACTCTCCAATTACGTTGATCAAGCTTCCCCGGGGCGTTGGCGAGAATTGAAGTAGCATTCCTCGGCTTGTGTAAGCGTTTATCTGGCCACCCGTCGCGGGGTCTCCGTTATCGAAGGTGTTTCCGATCTTGTAACCCTTCTCCACCCAGTGCGCTTTCATGTTCTCTATTGCGGCCTGCGGATCGTCTATAGGACCTCCCTTGATCTGTCGCTCGTATGAGCGACCGTCAGCGCGTGCGTTCACACCACATGGCTCTGAGACGTAGTCCGCCGTATCCTGGCGGTCCCATCCTGGCCATGTGGTGCCGGAATGTTGGACGGTGTCTTCCACGGCATCCAAGAAGTCTGTGAACACCTCCGATGCACTCCGCTCGCCAGGTCCTGGCTCGTCAAGCTGCCTATCCTTTGTTGGATCTACACCGCATCCGGTCATCAGTAAACTTCCCATCATCATCGAGACCAACCACACCCTGTATGCAGGCTTTAGCATCATCATTTGCCAAGTTCTTCTCTTAGTTCTAGCGGTGTAAGGTTGCGCTCTACGGAGCGTCCCAGCGGAGCCATCTCACCGCGAATTTCCACCAACTCGCGTCGGAGCGGAATCAGCTTCTTAATCTGGTCTCCCTTGCCCGTGGACGCCAGTGCGATGTTATGGGCGGACTCGGTGCTGGGGTCGAGGTAGCCATGATCACGCGTCGCAGCAAACAGGGTATTGCCGCTACCCTTTACTGCCCAACCGTTGGCGTCGTGGCCCGTGGTCCTCCAATAGACCTCACCAGTGTCCGGATCGTAGCCACCCTCGGAAGAGAAGTTCTTCCCGCCAAACCAAGAATTCAGGGGATCTAGCCGACCCTCACGACCACGCAGTCCGCTGCCAATAATTCCGAATGGAGCAACATGGTCCTCGCTGGACGCCGTCACAAAGACGTCGGGCCTGCCGTCCGCGTCCTTTGCCACGTGCAGGTCCATTGCCGAGCCCACGTCCCGCCAGGCAATTCCGGCAGAGCCGAAGAACGTGACTGTATCGACGGAGTGGGTGGTGGAAATCAGCGCATACGATGCGGTGGTGGTGCCGTAGGAGTGGGCAACTACGTTCAGATGAGGTTGGTCAATTCCGTCGGATCCGCTCGTACGCAACTCCGAAAACCCATCCAAGGCCATGGCTAGCTTGGCCCCGCCAGCCTTGGCCTGTTCAGTCGATAACACCTCACTGCTGGGCGGAGCCTCAGGGCTGTCGTAACCCACCCAGGAAACCACGGCAAGAGTGCGGATGTCGCCGCTTTTAAGCCCGGCAAATTCTTGGACCTTATACAAATCCTGCGCCGACTTCGTCCATGACTCCAGCCCGTCGGCCACGGTGGTTTTCATGCCCGGGACGTTCCATGTCACATTCGAAGCCGTGTCTAAGTCACCAATCGCAACAGCCACGAGAGGTTTTCCATTCTCGTCCGGGGTGAATGAGACGATGCTCCGGGGAGCGGCAGGGTCTTCATCGTTGTCTTTTCGGGGCTCCAGCGCGTCGTATATTTCCTACAACACAGCCTTGTGCTCAGCAGTGGTCCGCGGATCCTTGTACACGGCATCCACGTTTGCTTTGTTGGCCTTGGCACGCGCGGCGTACGGAATCCCGTTCAGGTTTCCGATGACTCCTGGTGCCGCCACCACGAGGGCCGCCTGTTGGTCGGTGGTTAGACCAGCCCACCACGCCTTCACCTGCGCGACCGGTGGCGGCGAACGGAATCCCGATCGAAGGTAGTCAGACTCGGCCATCCCGTAATCGAGCAGTTGCCCCGGCGTCAGGGTCTTCCACAACGCCAACATTGCCAGGGGATCCCCTCCCCCGGACTCCATGCGGCGCAATTCCGCACGAGCATGGTCCAGCGCCGGATCCGTGGCGGTCCCACCCGGGTAATACGGAGGAACCGTTGACTCCCAGCGGTGCACCCCACGGACAGCGAACTCGCACAAACGCTGAGCTTCCTCGTGTTCCGACACCAACACCGAAACCCTGCGCAGTAGGTCGGAATGTTCCATAAGCGGAGCCTGTCCAGTGTGCTGACTGCCGAAACTTTCTTGGCTGGAGTGGGGATCCCAACTAGGGGTTTGCCCCAGATGGATCTCCATCCTCCGGTGGAAATCGGCGATGTCGTCCAAGAGGAGCTGACGCTTCCGTCGCAACTCCCGGACGGTTTCGGCGTAACGCATCAACGCGGAGAACACTGTGACCATGCCGGACCGAATATTGTCACTCGTCTGGGTCACGGGCTTGAACAACGCCAAGACCACCGGCGCCTCAGGAGCTACGTAGGCATCAGCCAAAGCGGACCATTCCGATGACGCAGCCTGCACTGCATTGATCATCCCCTGCGCATGCCGCACCAGCGGAGACACAGCGGTTTCCAGGGCATCCGGATCAGGGAGAGCGAACAAGCCTGACGTATCAATCTGGTACTCGTTCACGCGGCCCTACCCCATCGGCCTAGCGCGGAACTTGTCCAGGCGGAAGCTGAACGTGGGGGCATCCACAATGCTTCGAGCGTTCCTGAGCACATCTGCGGCCAACTGCTCGTCACCGGCCACATAAGCAGCAACCGCAGCTTGGGTCCCGCCAAACACGTTGGCTATCCGCTGTGACAGCGCGAGGAGGTCCAGCAGCAGCACGTCGTCGCCGTAGAACTGGAGGGCACCGAAGACCGGCCCCGCACGCAAGGACCCGCCCACGTCATCAACGGTATGCCGCACGGCTGCGCGTATCGGCTCAAGTTCGCTGCAATGCGCCTTCGCTGCAGCGACCACACCCAGAGACTTGGCCACATCGATGTCAAACGTCATTGCTTGTCCCCAATGATTCAGTAAGGATTCTTATTAATCAATCGAAATGATTAATCCAAGCAAGAGTGTATACCGACAGAAAACTATCGAATCAAAGCGCCTCAGGCATCCAGTTTGGTCAGCGGTGCGTATCGCAACAGCAGGCGCTTCTCGCCGACGTCGAACTTCACCTTGGCCACTGTCTTGTCGCCGGCTCCTTCGACGCCCAGCACCACCCCGTTGCCGAAGCTGGTGTGGTTGACCTTGTCCCCCACCGACACGGCGATGACTTCCTTCTGCGGCTGAACCCGGGTCCTGGCCACGGCTGCAGGGACATCGGCGTCGAACCCGGCGGTTGGGCTCGCGGCAACTCCGCGGGAGGTGCCGGCTCCCCAGAAGGATCCGCCATAGCGGTTGGAGCCGATGGGTGCACCGCCCCAGCCGCCTGCGGCCTGGCGGGATGTACCCTCGCGTTTCCAGTCCACCAGTTCCGAGGGGATTTCCTGCAGGAACTGGCTGGCCGGGTTGTACTGGCTCTGGCCCCACATGCTGCGGACCTCGGAGCGGGTCACATAGAGCCGCTTGCGGGCACGCGTGAGGCCCACGTAGGCCAGTCGGCGTTCCTCGGCGAGCTCCTTGGGATCCGTGGCGGAGCGTTGGTGCGGGAAGATCCCGTGCTCCATGCCGGTCAGGAACACCACGGGGAACTCCAGGCCCTTCGCCGTGTGCAGCGTCATCAGCGTGACCACGCCCAAGCGCTTTGCTTCGGCAACTGCGGCGTCGATGTCGGCGCCCGGCGCGTCCGGGATCTGGTCGGCGTCGGCTACCAGGGAGACCTGCTCCAGGAACTCGCCCAACGAACCGTCGGGGTTGTCACGCTCATATTCACGGACCACAGCCACGAGTTCCGCCAGGTTTTCCACGCGGGATTCGTCCTGGGGGTCATTGCTCGCGCGGAGTCCGGCAAGATAGCCGGTCTGCTCCAAGACGGCTTCCAAGGCCGCGGACGCCCCGGATCCGGAAGCTACTTCGGCGAGGTCATCCAGCAATTTCACGAAGCCCAAGACGGCGTTGACCGAACGCGTTGCCATGGCAGGGGCTTGATCGGCGCGGCGGGCTGCGTCCATGAAGGAGGTCCGGTCCCGCTCGGCCAAGGCAGCAACAGCACCCTCAGCGCGGTCTCCAATGCCCCGCTTGGGCTCATTCAACACACGGCGGAGGTTGACGTCGTCGTCCGGGTTCACCAGGACGCGCAGGTAAGCCAGTGCGTCCTTGATTTCCTTGCGTTCGTAGAACCGGGTACCGCCAACCACCTTGTACGGCAGGCCAACGCGGACCAGTACGTCTTCAATGGACCGCGACTGGGCGTTGGTCCGGTAGAAGATGGCAACGTCGCCGGGACGCAGCCCCTCCTCGTCCTGTAGCCGGTCGATTTCCTTGGCGATGAACTGGGCTTCGTCGTGCTCATTTTCGCCGACGTAGCCCACGATCTTCTCGCCATCGCCCTCGGCGGTCCACAGGCGCTTTTCCTGCCGGTTGGGGTTCCGGGAAATCACGGAGTTGGCAGCGCTGAGGATGTTCTGCGTGGAGCGGTAGTTCTGCTCCAGCTTGATGGTCCGCGCGTTCGGGTAGTCGTGCTCGAACTCCACGATGTTGCGGATGTCCGCGCCGCGGAAGGCGTAGATTGACTGGTCCGAGTCGCCAACCACTGTCAGTTCGCTCGGCTGGACCTCGGTGTCATTACCCAGGCCTACGATTTCCCTGACCAGGGCGTACTGGGCATGGTTGGTGTCCTGGTATTCGTCCACCAGGACGTGCCGGAAACGGCGTCGGTACGATTCTGCGAGCGCCGGGAAAGCCCGGAACATGTAGACGGTCTGCGCAATGAGGTCGTCGAAGTCCATGGCGTTGGCCTGGCGCAGACGCTGCGTGTAGCCCTTGAAGACCTCAGCCACAGCGGTTTCGAAAGGCTCGTTGTAATTGGCCGAAGACGCAAAGGAATCGTCGTCGATGAGCTCGTTCTTCAGCGCGGAAATCTTGTGCTGGATGGCCTTGGGCGGGAACTTTTTGGGGTCCAGGTCCAGGTTCTTCGCCACGAGCGTGATGAGGCGCAGCGAGTCCGCGGAGTCATAGATGGAGAAGTTGGAGTTCAGTCCCACGTTGGACGCCTCGCGGCGAAGGATGCGCACGCAGGACGAGTGGAAGGTGGAGATCCACATGGCCTTGGCACGTCCACCAACCAGCGCTTCGATGCGTTCCCGCATTTCCGCCGCAGCTTTGTTGGTGAACGTGATGGCCAGGATCTCACCGTGATGCGCCCGCTTGGTGGCGATCAAGTACGCGATCCGGTTACTGAGTACACGGGTCTTGCCCGAGCCGGCGCCGGCGACAATGAGCAGCGGGCTGCCGGAGTGCTTGACGGCCTCTTCCTGTTGCGGGTTGAGGCCCTGCAGCAAGGCATCAGCGGACGGCAAGCCATGCGACCCCTGGTGACCCCAGCCGCCCGAACCGGGAGCCCCATCATCCTCGCCTGTCCGGGCAGGAGCAGCACCACCGCCGCTGTGTGAAAGCTCCGGCGCAGCCTTGACTGCGGCCCGTGAGCCTGCCTTGAAGGGTCCGTCTGCATAGGGGTCAAACAACATATCCATGGTGCCTACCAGTCTAGGCGGTGGGTCTGACACTCCTTCGACCAGTGCCCGGGATGCGGACCACGTGCCCGCTGAAGCCGGCCCAGGACTAAGCGAACTGGGGCACGGAGGTGAGGGCAGCACTCAACTCGCGGACCGCCGTCGTGCCTCCTGCGACGAACCAGTTGAGTCCGTTGACCTGTACGACGGCGGTGTCCCCACCGGCAGCGCGGACGATCGCCTTGCCGGGGAGCCAATCCCATTCGGGGCAACTGTGCTGGAACCAGCACCCCAGTTCGCCGTCAGCCACCCGGCCGAGGTCGCACGAGCCGGAACCGAACATCCGCAAGGATGCCGCGGTGATTGCCGCGGCGTGCCACGGCATGGCCGCGCGCGGATCCGCCAGCCAGGTCGGGTGGATGTAGGTCGCGGCACTCAGTTGGCCCACTGCCACATCCCCCGAACCGGAGATCCGTTCCCCGTTGAGCGTTGCGGGACGTCCTTCGCCGCCGAGCCACAGCTTGTCCGTTTCCGGCTGGTAGATGGCACCAAGCACCACGGAGGGATCCGCTACCGGGTTGCCGCCGCGGTCCGAGTCGTCGCGTTTCAGGGCGATGGCCGAGCACCAGTAGGTGGAGCCATGCAGGAAGTTGTAGGTGCCATCCACGGGGTCGATCACCCAGGTCCGGCCGCTCGTTCCGGCAACGGAGGCACCTTCTTCGCCCAGGATGCCATCCTCGGGGCGGCAGCGGCGCAACTGTTCAAGGACGTAGGCCTCGGCGGCACGGTCGGCGGCCGTCACCACGTCCGACACCGAGGTCTTCCGCTCCCCCTGCAGGCCCCCCATCCGCATAAGCAGGGCCAACTGACCCGCCTCACGGACCAGGGCGCTGGCCAGTTGGTAATCGTCGAGTGATGGGTCCAGTTCAGTTGCTGTGTGCCTGCCGATGGTCATGGGTCCAGCTTATGTGGCGGGATAATGAATCACATGGCCAAGACCCCAGCGCAGCGCATCAAGAAGCACGGAGCCAAGGCGGCAGTCCCTGAACACTCGCTGCCGCCCGTGATCAATCCCACCACCCAGCGCACCCCGCAGAAGGCACAGAGCAACTCCAGGCTCATTGTGATTGCCGGCGTGGTGGCCAGCGTCTTCCTGTTCTGGTACCTGCACCTGCTGACCCTCAACCAGATGACCCAGTTGTCCGGCGGCCTGGCCATGCCGGACTCCCTCATTGGCGGTTTCTCCACGGACTACATCGCCCAGCTCCGTAACGCCATGGACGACGCCGCCCGAGGTCAGCTAAATTACGTCCACAAGACCGCCGGCACCCTGTTTCCCTTGATCTTTGGCTTCAGCTGGCTGCTTCTCATTGGGACCAACGTGGCCCGCAAATCGTGGCGCTGGGCCATGTGGGCGGCGCCGTTGCTGTTTGCCGTAGCCCACTTGTGGTCGAACGTCGCCATTGATTCGGTGCTGGCTTCTGAAACGCCCGACGCCGGTTCGGTTGCGTTGGCCTCGGCCGTGACGGTCGCGTCGTGGGTGCTGTTCCTGCTCAGTTTGTTGTGCGGACTGGTGGCTGTGTTCCTTGGGCGGAAGGACGCTACTGCACGGAAGGACGCTGACCCAACGTCCTGACCGCTTTCCGTTCCCTGGTGACCCGGTGGGCCACGATGAGGCCCACCAGGGACAGGCCCAGGATGATGGGATACGCCATGGTCCGTTCAATCGCACCGGCTTCTTCCACGCGCAGTTGCACCGCGAGGACGTAGATGGTGGTCCCCAACGAGACCACCCCAAACAGCAGCACCATCCACGACATTTGCGTGTGTCCGCGCCACACCAGGCCCAGGACCACCAGGGCGATGGGTCCGGCGATGAAGTACATTCCGGCGCCCGTCAGATGCAGTGCCAGCTCCGTGTCTTCAGGTACCAGCCCCACCATGGCCTGCCCGATCCCCGCAACCAGGATGAGCGCCCGAACCGCACCCGCTGCGATCCACGGAAAAGCCTCCGCGGATCTCGATGCCATGCTCGGCCGGATTCCGCGTTGGCCCGGCTCTGCCGCCACGGACAGCACGGCGGAGCTGACCAGCACTGCACCCATGACCATGGCCACGCCCTGGAGAACGAACGAGGCGTTCATCAGCCAATTCAACGGCGAACACACGTCGTAGCCATTGAAAGGTCCACAGTGCGCGGCACCGAGATCGCTGATCACGTGCTCCCGGCGGTCATAGGGCGGATCGCCGCGCCACGCCGCCATGGCAATGGCTTCCACCACGAAGTAGTGGATCAGCGTGATCGCAGCCCAACCCCCAACAAGTTCGCGTCGCCCTGCGAGGTCAGGCAGAAGCCCGCGGTCCCCGCCACGCGGACCAGCCGCCGTCGTCATAGCGCCAGAATAGACCCGCCGCAGCAGGCAGCGCAGCCCTTGTTTGAACCCGCGCCGCTACCGTTCACGCCGGACGCGCCATTCGTTGGCCGCCGCCGCTACCCTTCCCGCCGGACGCACCCGTTCTTACGGGAGCCCACGGCGCAAACGGGCGCGACCAGGCCAGCACACACCACTCTTGGCCGGCGCCGCTACCGATCCCGCCCAGCGCACCCCTTGCGAACCCGCCCCGCTACCGATCCCGCCCAGCGCGCCCTTCGTTGGCCGCCGCCGCTACCCTTCCCGCCGGACGCACCCGTTCTTACGGGAGCCCACGGCGCAAACGGGTGCGACCAGGCCAGCACACACCACTCTTGGCCGGCGACGCTACCGTTCACGCCGGACGCACCCTTCGTTGGCCCGCCCCGCTACCCTTCCCGCCCAGCGCACCCGTTCCGAACCCGCCCTGCTACCCTTCCCGCCCAGCGCACCCGTTCTTACGGGAGCCCACGGCGCAAACGGGTGCGACCAGGCCAGCACACACCACTCTTGGCCGCCGCCGCTACCCCGGGGCCACTACCGGGTCCGGAAACGCCGTTCGCGGTGCACGCGCTGTGCAATCACCAGGCCTGCGGCCGCCAGGCCGATCGTCACGGGGTACCCCATGAGCCGTTCAAGGATCCCCGGCTCGGGCACGTCCATGCGGGTGAGGCCGCCGACCACGAGCGCGCCGATGCACAGCGCCCCGCTCGCTGCGAGGAACCAGCTCACAGGGGTCTGCCGCAGCCAAAGGATTCCCAACAGGATCAGGGCGAAGCCGCCACCAATGAAGAACATCAGGGCGCCCGCAAAATGCCACGGCGAGCCAAGGTCCTCCGGCACCAGGCCCACAAGGACCGTGCCCACGCCGGCAACCCCGGTCAGGATGCGAATGGCCACCGCAAGGATCCAGTGCTGGGCAATCACCCGCGGCGCCTGGCCGTGGAACCGCCGGGCCGGTACCCCCGGCCTCGCTGCGACACACAACAAACCGGCCGTCAGGAACACGGCACCAAGGATCAAAGCGAGCCCTTGGACAACAAACGAGGCATTCATCAGCACGTGCAGCGGAGAGCACACAGAGCGGTCCTCGTAGATTCCGCAGGATATTGCGCCAAGGTCGCTGATGTAGCCGGTGGCGCGGCTGTACGGTTCGGGTCCCGCCCACGCGTCGATCACGGCAGCCTCGGCCACGAAATACTGCACCACGCTCAGCTGGGCCCAGCCGCCGATGGCCGCACGGATGCTGCGGACGTTGGGAAGGAACGTGCCAGCCGATGCCGGTACTGTCGCGTGGCCACTCATGTCCGCCAGCCTAACCGTGTTCGGGCAGCGCCCTTGCAGCTTGTATGCTTATAGTCGTGTTCGGGCCGGAAGGCTCCCGCCAAGGGACCTTCACAGCCCATGGACATGCGCCCTCGTAGCTCAGTGGATAGAGCACGGCTCTCCTAAAGCCGGTGTCGTTGGTTCGATTCCAATCGAGGGCACTTGAATGACCAGCAGCCACGGATGGACTTGCGGGCCTACCTGGCCGGCGAATGGAACGTGGAGCGGACCCTCCTTGACCGCGCCACCGGCACCCGCGGAACCTTTTCCGGCGTCGTACGTTACGTCCAGAACCGCGACGGCGGCCTGGACTACCGCGAAGACGGAACCATGCACTGGCCCACCCACTCAGGCCCGGCCTTCCGCGAATACGTCCTCAAACCAGGTGCTACCGAGCACAGTATGGACGTGTTCTTCCCCGATGGCCGGCCCTTCCACGTGATGAGCTTTGCCGCGGACGCCAACCAGGACAAGCACTGGTGCGATCCCGACGACTACTACGTCAACTACACCTTGGAGGGTCCTGACGCTTTCAGTTTTACGTGGGACGTCCACGGGCCGGCGAAGGACCTGCTGCTGGAGTCGCATCTGAGGAGGAACACATGAACGTGATTGTGGTCAGCGCCGTATGCGTCTACAACGGGGCGGGCCAGCTCCTCACCGTCCGCAAGCGCGGGACGGACAAGTTCATGCACCCCGGCGGCAAGCCGGAGCCCGGCGAAACCGCTGCCCAGGCGGCGTCCCGGGAACTGGCCGAGGAAGTCGGCATCAGCGTGGCTCCGGACCAGCTTGAGCCCATGGGCGTGTGGCATGCCGTTGCCGCCAATGAGGAAGCGACCACCATCGAAGCCACGGTGTTCACGGCACCGGGTACGTGGGACGCGCACCCCTCGGCCGAGATCGCGGAGATCCGCTGGCTGGACCTGCACGCGCCGCTGCCGGACGACCTCGCCCCGCTGCTCACGGACCACGTCCTCCCGGCCCTCGCCGCCCCCAAGTAGGTCGCATTTGTGCGCGTTTTCCGCGATCAAAACGCGCACAAATGCGACCCAGTTGGGTACACCGGCATCAAAGCTCCGGGACCGCTTCCTGGGCCACCGCTGCGGCTTCCGCGAACTGCGTCCGGTACAGCTCCGCGTAACGGCCATCCGCCGCGAGCAGCTCGCTGTGCGTTCCCCGCTCCACGATCCGGCCGTCTTCCACCACCAGGATCGCGTCGGCAGCTCGGATGGTGGACAGCCGGTGGGCAATCACGACGGCGGTACGACCCTCGAGCGCTTCGCCCAGGGCTGCCTGGACGGCGGCTTCGTTGGTGGAATCCAGCGCGGCGGTGGCCTCGTCCAGGATGACGACCCTGGGCTGCTTGATGAGGAGCCGGGCGATGGTGAGGCGCTGGCGTTCGCCACCGGAGAGCCGGTAGCCGCGCTCCCCCACCACCGTTTCGAGTCCGTCAGGCAAAGAGCGGATCATCGCTTCCAGGCGGGCGCGCCGCAGCACGTCCCACATCTGCTCCTCGGTGGCATCAGGCCGGGCCAGGCGCAGGTTGGACGCGATGGTCTCGTGGAACAGGTGGCCATCCTGGGTCACCATGCCCAGTGTTTCGCGGAGGGCATCGAAGCGGAGGTCGCGCACATCCGTTCCGGTTCCAACCCCGTGGCCGCCCAGGCGCACCGCTCCGGAGTCGACGTCGTACAGTCTGGACAGCAACTGGGCCACAGTGGACTTGCCGGCACCGGATGACCCCACCAACGCCACAGTCTGGCCAGGCTCCACCCGGAAACTGACCCCATGCAGGACTTCCTCGCCGCCACGCGTGTCCAGCGTGGCCACGTCTTCGAGGGAGGCCAGGGAGACCTTGTCAGCCGAGGGGTAGGAGAAGCGGACGTCGTCGAATTCGACCGCCACAGGTCCCGCCGGAACCGCCACAGCGTCCGGCTTCTCGGTGATGAGCGGCTTGAGGTCCAGGATTTCGAAGACGCGCTCGAAGCTGACAAGTGCGCTCATGACTTCCACGCGGGCGTTGGACAGTGCAGTCAGCGGGGCGTAGAGGCGGGTGAGCAGGAGGGCCAGCACCACAACGTCACCCGGTGCCAACTGTCCCCCGATGGCCAGCCAGCCGCCGAGCCCGTACACCAGCGCCAGGGCCAGCGCGGAGACCAGGGTCAAGGCGGTCACGAAGGTGAACTGCAGCATGGCGGTCCGGATGCCGATGTCGCGGACCCGGCCTGCACGGGCAGCGAACTCGAGGGACTCCTCATCCGGCCGTCCGAAGAGCTTCACCAGCGTGGCGCCGGGCGCGGAGAACCGTTCGGTCATTTGGGTGCCCATGGCGGCGTTGTGCGCTGCGGCTTCGCGGCGCAGGTCCGCCAGCTTTGACCCCATCCGCCGTGCAGGGATCAGGAAGATCGGGAGCAGCACCATGGCCAGCACGGTCACCAGCCACGAGGTGTTGAGCATGACGGCCAAGGTCAGGGCCAAGGCCACGACGTTGCTGACCACACCGGACAACGTCCCGGCAAAGGCGGACTGGGCCCCGATCACATCATTGTTCAGGCGGCTCACCAACGCACCGGTCCGCGTGCGGGTGAAGAAGGCGATCGGCATGCGCTGCACGTGGTCGAACACCCGCGTGCGAAGGTCCACGATGACCCCCTCGCCGATGGTCGACGACAACCACCGGGTCAGGAGCCCCACGCCGGCCTCGCCCACCGCCACCAGCGCGATCAGCACGGCAAGCCAGATGATGGTTCCGGCACCGGATTTGCCGATGATGGCATCAACAACCTGGCCGGCCAGCACCGGCGTGGCCACGGCCAGCACGGCACCGGCGATCGAGGCGATCACGAACGCGATGAGCTTGCCCTTGTGCGGGGCAGCGAAGCCAAGGACGCGTTTCAGGGTCTCCTTGGAGAACGGCTGCGAACCGCTCTGCGCCCGGGTGATCTTGTAGAGCGAGCTCCAGGCCACGCCATCCATGCTCATGGTTACTTCTCCTGGCCCGGTATGTGGTGCAACTCCTGGACACGGCCATTTTCCAGGTGCCATCGTGAATCGAGCCGGACGTTCTCCAGCAGCCTGCGGTCGTGAGTGACCAACAGCAGGGCACCCTCATAGCTTTCCAGGGCTTCTTCAAGCTGTTCGATCGCGGGAAGGTCAAGGTGGTTGGTGGGTTCGTCCAACACGAGCAGGTTGACACCGCGCGCCTGCAGGAGCGCCAGGGCGGCACGGGTCCGTTCTCCTGGGGACAAGGAATCCACCGTGCGGGATGTGTGGTCGGCCTTGAGTCCAAACTTGGCCAGGAGTGTGCGGACATCGGCGCTGTTCCAGTCAACCAGCACGGCCTCCACGGCGGCACCGAGCGGTTTGCCGCCGTCGAGCATCCCGCGGGCCTGGTCTATTTCGCCAACCGCCACGGAGGCACCCATGGACGCGTCGCCGTCGTCCGGTGTCCGGGTGCCGAGCAGCAGCCTCAGGAGGGTGGACTTGCCGGCCCCGTTCGGGCCGGTGATGCCGATGCGCTCACCGCCGTTGAGCTGCAGGTTGACCGGTCCCAGCGTGAAGTCGCCCTGGCGTACGACGGCGTCCCGCAAGGTAGCGACGACGGCGCTGGACCGCGGCGCCTGGCCAATGCTGAACTGCAGCTGCCATTCCTTCCGGGGTTCCTCCACCTCGGTGAGCCGGGCGATGCGCGACTCCATTTGGCGGACCTTCTGCGCCTGCTTCTCGGAGGACTCCGTGCTGGCGGCCCGGCGGATCTTGTCATTGTCCGGGTTCTTCTTCATCGCATTCCGGACGCCCTGCGAACTCCATTCCCGCTGCGTCCGTGCACGCGCCACGAGGTCGGCTTTGGTGGAGGCGTACTCTTCGTAGCGTTCCCGGGCGTGGCGCTTGGCGACGGCCCGTTCATCGAGGAAGGACTCGTAACCGCCGTCGTACACGGCCACGGAGTTCTGGGCGAGGTCCAGCTCCACCACCGTGGTGACGCAGCGGGCCAGGAACTCGCGGTCGTGGGACACCAGCACCACGCCGCCGCGCAGACCCTGCACGAACGCTTCCAACCGGGCGAGTCCATCCAGGTCCAGGTCGTTGGTGGGTTCGTCGAGGAGGACGACGTCGAACCGGCTCAGCAACAAGGCGGCGAGCGCCACGCGCGCAGCTTGCCCGCCGGAGAGGCCGGTCATGAGGGCTTCGGCTCCGAGCTCCAGGCCAAGGTCCGCCAGCACGGCCGGGATTCGCTCTTCGAGGTCCGCGGCACCGGAGGCCATCCAGCGGTCGAAGGCCACGGAGTAGGCATCGTCAGCGCCGGGTGCACCTGAGCCGAGCGCCTCGGCCGTGGCTTCCATTTCTGCCGTCGCCTGGGCACAACCCGTACGGCGCGCAATGTAGGCGGCGATGGTTTCGCCCGGAGTCCGTTCGTGTTCCTGCGGCAACCAGCCAACGAACGCATCGGACGGCGCCAGGCTCACCGTGCCTTCCTGCGGCTGGTCAACGCCGGCGAGGATGCGCAGCAGCGTCGATTTGCCCGCACCATTAGCGCCCACCACACCCACCACATCGCCGGGAGCCACCGTCAGGGACAGCTTCGAAAAGAGCGTGCGATGGCCATGGCCACCGGCAAGGTCCTTGGCTACCAAGGTTGCAGTCATGAGTTCAATCCTCTCGCTGCCTGCCCATTTTCTGCAGGCATGGAAAAACCCGCGGGTCCGGACTTGGGGGGTGTACGGACCAGCGGGTTCAAGAATCAAGCATAATTCAATGTGGCGTCCGCGTAAAATCGATTCGTACTACCACTTACAGCAAACTTTCCAGAGAGTCCTCCATGCCCTTACAGTCCAAGGCGTTCCAGCGCTGGCTCCACGGCGTTGCGCCGGACGCCAGCATCGCCGATGTCTGCAGGGTCTCCGGAATCAAACGGACCACGCTGGCCCAGCAGTTGGTTCGCGGCAAGGTAGCCGAATCCACGCTGGTGAGCATCAGCCGCGCCTACGACCTCAACCCGGTCCAGGAATTGGCCACGTTCGACCTCTACGCACAGCTTCGGGGCGAGCCCGTTCCGCCCACTCCCGCCGAGTTGGTCAGCCAGATCGCCACGATCGACCTGCTGCGGGCCGTGGTGGAACGTACCGAACCGGGCAGCGTCCCCGCCACCGGACTGACCGCAACACCGCACCCCACCGCCGTGCGGAACTGGGTGGACGCGATCGACGACGGCGAGTTGCGGCACCGGGTCAGCGAGGCCACCGGGATCGCGCCCCAAAACTTTTCCGCCCACCTGACGGCCAACCGGCTCCCTCCCGAACTGGCCATTGCCACCTCACGGGCCGCCGGGGTTGGACCGGCAGGTGGGCTGGTCGCCGGCGGGTTGATCACCGAAAGCGAGGCCGGCTGGACACCCCACGGGCGCCGGGACGCCTTGGACAGGATGACATTGGGCGAACTGGTGACACTGTCCGGCGAACGCCTCCAGGCCCTGGGCAAGAACCTTCGCCGCCAAGAACAAGACCACGAACGAACTGAACGAATTTGGGAGAACCTCGGATGACGGCTGTCCTGCCCTGGGCAACGCTTGTTATTTGCCTGGCCATTACCGTGGCGCGCATCCCCAGTGCGCTGCGCGGAGAGAACCGCGTGGTCTTCTACATCTTTGCCTTGATGACCATGGACATCCTGCTCAGTATCGAAGGACCCTACCTGGCCATCGACGCCGTCCTCGGGGGCATGAACCTGACCAACCTCATCCTGCGGTTCCTGCTGTATGGAACCTTCCTGCTGATGGGCATCAAGATCGCCACGGGCTTCGACTCCAAATCAGCGGTCCGGGCCATCCGGGGCCCGTGGGGCCTGACCGTCCTGGCCATCACTGCGGCGTTAACGGCCTACTTCTTTCTCATCACCGATACCCGGGGCTCCACCGTGGGCATGACGGGCCTGACGTGGGGCCCATCCATGGAGGCCTACGCTGCCCTTGGCCGGTTCTACCCGGGCTTCGTTTCGGCATGCCTGCTCCCGGCGATCTGGCGCACGGTGACCGGTCGTTTCCCGGCTCTGTTGCGCGGCGCATCGGCCTTGTTGTTCGTCGGCCTGACGCTGCTGCTGGTGTCCCAGCTCTTCCCCCTGATTCCCCTGGTACATCTGTGGCTGCGCTCACTGATCAATTACTCGGCCGTGCTGGCGACCGCCATTGGCCTGGCCGGAATCTGGTTTTCCAAGGCCTACGCGAGGCGGAAAAGACGACGCACAGCGTAAGACTTTCACAAAAGCATTAGATCGTGGCACAATCATGAATGTGTGAATGAGGCTTGCAGCCTGACAGCGGAATCAGAGAACGGGTTTCCGGTGGATGTGGCGCCCTCATGATCACAATTGGGGGGATGAGTGGTGGCGGGCTGTTGGGGACCGCCCCCACTCAGCCTTTTTAACGGCCATTTCGCGGGGGCTGGCCGCGTCGGCGCAGCGGGCCTGACGGGGGCCGTGGCTAAGATGGCTTCCATGACCAGTCTTCGTACCCGCCGCTCTGTCCTGGCAGCTACCTTGGCCTCTGTGGCCCTTGCCCTCTCGGCATGCGGCGGTGGTGGGTCCACCCAGTCGCAGTCCGGTGGCGATACGTCCCTTTCCGATGTGAAGTCCAAGGGTGAACTGGTCATCGCCACCGAGGGAACCTACCGCCCCTTCAGCTTCCACGCCAACGGTGCCGGCGAGCTGACAGGCTACGACGTGGAGATCGCCAAGGCAGTGGCGGACAAACTGGGCGTGAAGGCAACGTTCCAGGAGACCCAGTTCGATGGCATCTTCGCGGGACTCGACGCCAAACGCTTCGATACGATCGCCAATCAGATCTCCATCAACGAAGACCGCAAGGCCAAATACGACTTCTCCACGCCCTACACGGTCTCCACGGGCGTGGTGGTGACCAAGTCCGACAATTCCGGCATCAACAGCTTCGCCGACCTCAAGGGCAAGACCACGGCGCAGTCCCTCACCAGCAACTTCTACAAGATGGCCGTGGACGCAGGAGCCAACGTCCAGGCCGTGGAAGGCTGGGCCCAGGCGGCAACGCTGGTTCAGCAGGGCCGGGTGGACGCCACTGTCAACGACAAGCTCACGTACCTGGATTACGCCAAGACCACCCCGGATTCCGGCCTCAAGGTGGCGGCAGAAGCCCCGGACAAGACCGAAAGCGCCATGGTGTTCCGCAAGGGCTCCACGGAACTGGCCAACGCCGTGAACAAGGCCCTCGCCGACCTGCAGGCTGACGGCACCCTGGCAAAGATCTCGGACAAGTACTTCGGCGCGGACGTCTCCAAGTAAATGAACTGGGACCTCGTCTGGAGTTCCTTCGGGCCGCTCGCCACAGGTGCCGTGACGGGGACCATTCCGCTCACGCTGCTGTCTTTCGCGTTCGGGCTGGTCCTGGCGCTCCTGGTGGCCTTGATGCGGCTCAGTCCCAACTGGCTGCTCTCGGGCATCGGGCGCTTCTATGTGTCGGTGATCCGCGGAACTCCCCTCCTGGTCCAGTTGTTCGTGATCTTCTACGGCCTGCCCAACCTGGGCGTGAAGCTGGATCCGTGGCCCAGCGCCATCATCGCGTTCTCGCTGAACGTGGGTGGCTACGCGGCCGAGATCATCCGCGCTGCCATCCTGTCCGTACCCAAAGGCCAGTGGGAGGCCGGGCACACCATCGGCATGTCCACCCGGCAAACCCTGGTCCGGATCATCCTCCCCCAGGCGGCCCGGGTGTCGGTCCCACCGCTGTCCAACACCTTCATTTCCCTGGTGAAGGACACCTCGCTCGCTTCGCTGATCCTGGTCACCGAACTGTTCCGCAATGCCCAGCAGATCGCCGCGTTCAGCCAGGAATTCATGGTCCTGTACCTGCAGGCAGCCTTGGTCTACTGGGTGATCTGCCTTGTCCTGTCCACGGCGCAGTCAGCCGTGGAACGGAGATTGGACCGCTATGTCGCCCACTGACTCACCGCAGCCCCGCCCGGCACCGGTCCTGAAGGCCCGCAACCTCGCCAAGGCCTTTGGCAGCAACGTCGTGCTGCGCGACATCGATATCGACATCCGCCGGGGCCAGGTGGTCGCACTGATCGGCCCGTCCGGTTCGGGCAAGACCACCGTCCTGCGCTCGCTCAACGGGCTGGAAATTCCCGACGCCGGCACGGTCGCCTTCGGGGACGACGGAACCGAAACTGGTCTCTCCATCGATTTCGGCACCAAGGTGGGCAAAAAGGACATCGCCGCCTTGCGGGATCGCAGCGCGATGGTATTCCAGCACTACAACCTGTTTCCGCACATGACTGTGCTGAAGAACATCATCGAGGGCCCCGTCCAGGTCCAGAAAAGGCCCAGGGCCGATGCCATAGCAGACGCCGAGCGGCTCCTGGAACGGGTTGGTTTGGCCGACAAGCGCGATGCGTACCCCTTTGAACTCTCCGGGGGCCAGCAGCAGCGTGTGGGCATTGTCCGTGCCCTGGCGCTCAAACCGCAGCTGCTGCTCTTCGACGAGCCCACGTCGGCCCTGGATCCGGAACTGGTTGGTGACGTCCTCGGCGTCATCAAGGAGCTTGCCGAAGAAGGCTGGACCATGGTGATCGTGACCCACGAGCTCGCCTTCGCCCAGCACGTAGCGGACGAGGTCATCTTCATGGACGGCGGAGTGGTGGTTGAGCGCGGCCCCGCCACCGAGGTCCTCCGTGCTCCCAAGCAGGAACGCACCAAGCTCTTCGTCAAGCGCCTCCAGCACGACGTCTAGCCCGGCTGGCGTATCCTCATAAGGTTCCTGCTCAAAAGGAACCTTATGAGGCTTCGAGTGCCCGTAGCCGGGCGCGCGTCAAAAAATCGGGGGGTAAGACGGACTGTGGAAGAGACAGAACAGCCGGCGCAGAAGAAGAGTCGGCGAACACCCATCATCGTGGCAGTAGTGGCGCTGGCTTTGGTGGCCGGAGGGCTTGGCACGTGGTACGCGCTGTCACGCCCCGCGGGTGTCCAGCGTGCGGACGTGCTTCGCCTGGACAAGCAACGGGCCATCGTGGACAACTCCATGAATATCTACGACCCCTTGGTGCAGGAATTCACGGCCCGGTACACCAGCGCGGTCTCCACTGATGCGGATGAAGATGAGGTGGGCCAGGTACTGCAACAGCAGCGAGATGTCCTGGGACGGGAATCCGCCACGAACAAGAACCGCTTGGAAGCCATGGCTGGCTCGCCGGCGCTGCAGGAGTCCGAGGTCAAGGATGCCGTGGGGCAGTTCAAGGACAAGTACGGCGCAGTGGTGGCCTACAACGACCAGCGCTTGACCAACACGGCAAACATCACCCAGTCAGTTGGCGGAGCCTGTGCACCTTTGCACCGCGACCTGAACATCGGCAGCGAAACGTACGCCAAGGACTACGTTTCCACCGCCGATGCGTGCTTGGCCGCCCTGTCGGATGCCAAGAACGGGTCCGATGCAGAGACAAGCACGCTCCTGGGTGCCTTCGAGGGCGTCATTCGCGGGCAGCGGGACAAGCAGCAGGAAGTCCTGGACGCCAAGGATGACTTTGAGCGGGCTGCAAAGCGTACCTTGGCGGCCATCGCGCTGCTCGACATCAATGATTCCCTGGACAAGCCCCGCACGGAATATGAGAACGCAGTGAAAAAAGCGTCCACCACGGTGGTCAACGAAGCGAACGAATCAAACGCCAACCTCGAGCGGATCCTGAAAGAGCGGTTGGAACGCTTTGATGCCGCCGGCCAAGAGGGGAAGTAGGCCATGAGCAACGACATTCCGGAAACCACTGCCGTCCCCGTCCGCCGCAATCGCCGCCCAGTACTCCTGGTGATTGGTATTCTCCTCGTTGTGCTGGTCATTGCCGCCGGAACGCTGGTGGCCATGAACAACTTGGCTGCACAACAGCGAAAAGAAGGCCTGTCCTTACTGAAGGAAGACCGGATGAGTGCCCTCAGCGATGCCAGGGGCAAGATCCAGCCGGCAGTCAACGCCTATTTGGCTGCCTACAAGAAAGCACGGAACGCCCCCGCTTCCCGGGACGAGGCAGCACGGAACAGCCAGAAAGAGAAGGATGACTTCCAGCAGGCCACGGAGTCTGCCCGGGCCGCTTTGGACAGCCTGAAGGCCACGCATGGTTCCAGCGACGACGCCGTGGGAGTCGCGCTGCAGCAGTTGGTGGAGTCCCATGAAGGGTACTTCGGCTACATGGAGGGACTCGTGAACTCCTACCCGCAGTTCGAAGGCCTCTTCCGCAAGGACGACGCAGCCGGGTGCAACGGCCTGTTCGTGGGTTCCAAAGCAGCCAACCTGCGGGAACGCCAAACCCTGCTGGCCAAGGCTGCCACTCCGTGCCGGAAAGCTGCGGAGGAACTGAAGCAGTCCAACAACACTGCCTATGTGGAATTTGCCCGCACTTTCGACAGCCGGGTAGCTGCCCTTGAGGCCAACGCCGAGGTGACAGCCAAGGGTGAAGAGTCCTACGCGGAGTTCGTCCGGCTCAAGGACGACTTCGTCAAGAAAGCAGACGATGCCGAGGCGCGCAACGCCCCGGCCGAAGAAGTCCAGAAGATCGCCGACGACGCCAAAGCGCTCAACGCCAAGATCCGGTACAACAGGTCGGACTTCGACTTCGCCGCGGAGCGCTACCTGGCCGGGGTCAAGGAAATGCCTTCCCTGGTTGAGGAAGTGTTCACCAAAGGGGTGGCGGACGACATCAAACACTTCAGCACTGTCATCCCCCTGCGCGAACAGGTCCTGAAAGGCGTCGTGGACGTCGAACTGACCGAGTAGCCGGATGCGGGCCTGCATCCAAGGATGCAGGCCCGCACCGACTACCTGGAAAAGCGCAGCGTGACCAACTGGAACGGCCGGAGAACCAGCTCCGCTGCCGAACCTGCGCAGACCACACCCGCGGCCTCAACGGTCCGTTCAAGCAAGTCCGTCGCCACCACACCGGAAGATTCAAAGTTGGCCATCACCGTGCCCTTCGACCGCTGTCCAAGGGATTCGTAGAGCCGCACAATGACGTCCCCGCTGCCGTCCTCCGCGAGCTTTACCGCTTCCACCACTATAGCGGGGTTGGACACCGAAACCAGTGGCTCCACCGGGTTGGTTCCCGTGACGTAGCGGGGCTTGAGGTTGGTCCGGTAGCCCTCTTCCACGGCGTCGGCGATGCCCGCTCCGGGCCTGATGGACACCTCCAGCGTGTGCTCGCCACGGTCTGCCTCGGGGTCCGGGAACTTCGCCGACCGCAGCAGCGAGGTGCGCACCGTCGTCGTGGTTCCACCATCCTGGCGGACCGCCCGGGTAACGTCGTGCCCGTAACTGGACGAGTTGCTGACCGCCACGCCATATCCCGGTTCCCCTACATGGATCCAGCGGTGCGCGCAGATCTCGAACTTGGCGGCATCCCAGGACGTATTGGTGTGGGTTGGCCGGAACACGTGGCCGAACTGTGTTTCCGAGGCCGATTGGTCGGCCCGCACATCCAGCGGGAAGGCGATCTTCAGCATCTTCTCGCGTTCCTGCCAGTCCACTGTGGTGGCTATCGCCAGAGACTCCGCGCCGGCGTCGAGCGTGATCCGTTGCGTGATGGTGGACCCGCCCACCGAACGCTTAACGACGACGACGGCGCCCGTCGCGGTCCGCTCCAGGGCGGTACCTTCGACGCCGGTCAGCGGGGTGACGTTGTGGCGGTAGAACTCCTCGATGTCCCAGGCGTCCCATTCGTTCGGGGTGTCGCGGAAGAGCTCCAGCAGGTTCCCGGCCTGGCCGAGAGCGATGGCGTCGCGGCCGCTCGCATGGTCGACGAGCGAAGTCAGGAGGCCATTGCTGTCCAGGACTGCCCGGATGATGCCGTTGTCCACCACATAGCCGCCGGCCTCTTCCAACACCTCCACGGAAGCGTCGGTCGTGGCGGCTTCGGCGACGCCCAGTGCCTGCACGCCATTCCGCTTGTGCGGCGCGGCATTGAGGAGGAACCGCGTGTCCCCCTGGCCGACCAGAGCCTGCGCGGCCTCCGCGATGATGGCCTCAAGGTCGCGGGCGATCGCCGCATAATTTCGTTCGGCGTCCTGATGGACCCAGGCGATGGAGCTGCCGGGCAGGATGTCATGGAACTGCTGGAGCAACACCAGTTGCCAGAGCCGCTTGAGCTCCGCCGCCGGATACGGGAAGCCCACACGGACGGCGGCCGTGGAGCACCAGAGCTCCGCCTCGCGGAGCAAGTGCTCGCTGCGGCGGTTGCCCCGTTTGGTCTTGGCCTGGCTGGTGTAGGTGCCACGGTGCATCTCCAGGTACATTTCGCCCACCCAGACCGGCGGGGTGGCGTACTCCGCCTCGGCCTTGAGGAAGAAGTCCCTGGCCGTCCCCATGCGGACCTTGGGTGAGCCCTCCAGGTCTGCCGTGCGGTGCGCCGCGGCCACCATCTCGCGCGTGGGTCCGCCACCGCCGTCGCCATAGCCAAACGGGACCAAGGACATGGTTCCCCGGCCGTGGTCGCGGTAGTTCCGCTGGGCGTGGGCCAGTTCGCGTCCGTGCAACTCGGCGTTGTAGGTGTCCACTGGCGGGAAGTGGGTGAACAGGCGCGTCCCGTCAATGCCTTCCCAGGTGAAGGTATGATGCGGCATGCGGTTGACCTTGTTCCAGGAAATCTTCTGGGTCAGGAACCACCGGGACCCGGCGGACTTGACGATCTGCGGGAGGGCACCGGAGTAGCCAAAGGAATCGGGCAGCCAGGCTTCCTGGCACTCAACGTCGAACTCGCGTTGGAAGAAGCTCTTGCCCTCCACGAACTGGCGGGCCATGGCTTCGCCGCCGGGCATGTTGGTGTCCGATTCCACCCACATGCCGCCGACAGGGACGAATTGGCCGGCCTTGACCTTCTCGCGGATGCGGACAAAGAGCTCCGGGAAGTACTCCTTGATCCAGGCCAGTTGCTGGGCGGAGGAGCAGGAGAACACAAAATCGGGGTCGTCATCCATGAGCGCAACGACGTTGGAGAAGGTCCGGGCGCACTTGCGGATGGTTTCCCGGACGGGCCAGAGCCATGCCGAATCAATGTGGGCGTGGCCGGTGGCAAGCAGTTCGTGGGCCGAGGCGTAGGCGGGCCGGCTCAGCACCCCTGCCAGCGCGGCGCGGCCGGCCGCCGCAGTCCCGGCAACGTCGTCCGGATCCATGATGTCCAGCATGCGTTCCAGCGCCCGCAGGATCTCGTGCCGGCGGGGCAACTCCATGGGGAGCTCGTGCATCAGCCCGGTCAAGGTCCACACGTCCTGGTTGAGCTCCCACACGGTCTCGTTGAGTTCGGCGATGGCGATGCGCCCCAACCGGTAGCGGGGTTCGTCACCGGACGTGGCTTTGTCCCCCAGCGGTGTGGGCGCAAAGGACCAGCCCTGGGCTACGTCCGGGTTGGCGGCCGCTTCGACGTAGAAATCCACGGAAAGACCGCCACCCAGCAGTTTCAGCGGTACGTGGTAGTTCCGCGGCGAGATCGCCTTGATGATGCTGCCTTCGGCACGCCAGGCCGTACCCTCGCACTGGAATCCGGGGACATCGCTGTTGAAGCCGAGGTCAACGATGATTTCCACCGTGGTGTCTTCCGAGGCACCCCAGCCTTCGGGGACCTCGCCTTGGAGCCGGAGCCACTTGGTGCTCCACGCCTTGCCCCAGGCGGCACCGGCCTCCTGCGGAGTGAACAGCTGCCGCATTGCTTCGGCAGCGGGGACCGGCTCACCCGGCGCCTCCCAACTGCTCAGTTCAAGGGGAACGGACCTGCCGTATATGGCCGGAAGAAGGCGTTCCCGAACGAATCGATCGAGACGCTGTTCTGTGATCCGACGGTCGTCGTGCAATTAAATCCCCTTTGGCGTGAGCTGGGCGGCGGGACTGGCAGGCGGGTGGACGGTGCTCCTCAAAGAGGTGGCGTTCCGGGCACTCCGGCGATTCCATTCGATGGATAAAATCTACGTTGTTCCAGCACAATAGCCAAGTGATGGGGAACTATCCCTGGCCCGCCAGGTCCGCGGAGACCGGGATCTCCTGCAGGATCCGCTCGACGCCGGCATACACGTTGATGCTGTGGCCGCGGCTGAACCCGGCCAACGTCACACCCGTTTCGGCGGCCAGTTCCACGGCGAGGCTGGAGGGGGCGCTGACAGCGGACAGCACGGGGATGCCGGCCATGGCTGCCTTCTGCACGAGCTCGAAGGACGCACGCCCGGACACTTGGAGCACCGTTCCCTTGAGCGGCAGGTGACCGGCCCGCAACGCCCAGCCGATCACCTTGTCCACCGCGTTGTGGCGACCCACATCCTCCCGCAGGCAGAGCAGCTCGGAGGTGCCGTCGTCGTCCACCCGGAAGAGTCCGGCAGCATGCACGCCGCCGGTCTTGGCGAAAACCGCCTGCGCTTCCCGGAGCCTGTCAGGGAGGGCCGCCAGAGCCCGCACCGGCACCGTGACGGGATCTTCCTTGGGGCTGTGGTGCGAAGACTTACGCACGGCTTCAATCGAATCGGTGCCGCAGATGCCGCACGAACTTGAGGTGTAGACGTTGCGGCCCGTTTCCGGACGCACGACGTCGGGACGCAGCTGGGCGTCGACGACGTTGAAGGTCTGGACCCCGTCCTCGTCCTCCCCCGCGCAGAAGCGTTCCGAGACCAACTGCCCAGGCTCCCAGATAACGCCCTCGGAGACCAGGAAACCGGCAACTAGATCGAAGTCGTCGCCCGGCGTGCGCATGGTCACCGAGAAGGACATCTCCCCCAGCCGGATTTCCAGCGGCTCTTCCACGGCAAGGACGTCCTCCTTGTACCGGACGGGATGCTCCATGGCCTGGGGCGATCCGTCCAGGACGAACTTGTGCAGTTTGCGGCGCTGGGTGACGCGTCCCATGTCAGGCTTCTTCCTCTGCATGCCGGACGAACCGCACGGTCATGGCCTTGTAGCCCGGCGTATTGGACTCCCGCGCCACCAACTCCCGGTGGACCAGAGCGTTGGCCTCCGGGAAGTAGGCGGCCGCGCAGCCCTTGGCAGTCGGATACGCGATGAGGCGGAACTTGTTGGCCCGGCGTTCCGTCCCGGCGAACGTGGAGATGACATCCACCAGGTCCCGGTCCTGGAAGCCGAGTTCCTTGATGTCGTCCTCATGGACCAGGATCACCCGGCGGGCCTCGGATACCCCGCGGTAGCGGTCATCCAAGCCGTAGAACGTGGTGTTGTACTGGTCATGGCTACGGACGGTCTGCAGGATCAGGTGCCCGGCAGGGGCTTCGAGGTACTCCAGCGGACTCACCGAGAACCGCGCCTTGCCGATGTCCGTGGCGAAGGTCCTGGTATCGCGTGGCGGGTTGGGCAGGACAAAACCGTTCTTGGTGCGGACCCGGGCGTTGAAGTCCTCGAAGCCGGGGATGACGCGCGAGATGTGGTCCCGGATCACGTCGTAATCCTCGGCCATTGCGCGCCAGTCCACCTCGTGGTCGTCACCGAAGGTGGCCTGGGCCATCCGGGCAACAATGACCGGCTCACTCAGCAAGTGTTCGGAATCAGGTTCCAGCCGTCCCTGGGTCTTGTGGATGACGGACATGGAGTCCTCCACGGAGAGGAACTGCCGGCCTTTGGGGTGTTTGTCATCGGTGTCCGTGCGGCCCAGCGTGGGCAGGATCAGTGACGTCCGGCCGTGCACCACGTGGGCACGGTTGGGTTTGGTGGAAATGTGGACCGTGAGGCCCGCAGTCTTGAGCCCGGCCTCGAGTGCGTTGGTATCGGAACCGGCAGCCGCGAAGTTCCCGCCCATGGAGACGAACACGTCAACTTCGCCCTTTTCCAGTGCGTGCTGGGTTTCCACCGAGTCGTAGCCGTGGTCCCGGGGCATCCGGAAACCGAATTCCTTGTCCAAAGCCTCCAGGAACGGTTCCTTGGGCTTTTCCCAAATGCCCATGGTCCGGTCGCCCTGCACGTTGGAGTGGCCGCGCACGGGGCAGGCACCGGCGCCGGGCTTGCCGAAGTTCCCCTGCAGCAGGAGCAGGTTGATGATCTCCTTGAGGGTGTCCACCGAGTGCGGCTGCTGGGTCAGTCCCAGTGCCCAGCAAATAATGGTGCCCTTGGAGGCAGCCATCATGCCCGCAACCTTGATGATCTCCTCGCGGGACAGGCCGGTGGCCCGCTCCGTCTCTTCCCAGTCCAGCACGGAGCGGGCCCTGGCGTAGTTCTCGAAGCCCTCCGTCTGCTTACCGATGAAGGACTTGTCCACCACCGTGCCGGGATTGCGTTTCTCCTCTTCCAGGAGCAAGTGGCCCAAGGCCTGGAACAGGGCGAGGTCGCCGCCCACCTTGATCTGCAGGAACTCGTCCGCGATGGTGGTGCCGCCGCCAATGACGCCGTTCAAGGACTGGGGATCCTTGAAGTTCAGCAGGCCCGCTTCGGGAAGCGGGTTGACGGCAACAACCTTGCCTCCGTTGCGCTTGCAGTCACTCAAGGCGGACAACATGCGGGGATGGTTGGTGCCCGGGTTCTGTCCCACCACCAGGACCAGCTCGGCCTGGTGGAGGTCCTCCAAGGACACCGTGCCCTTGCCGATGCCGATGGTCGGATTGAGCGCGCTGCCTGAAGATTCATGGCACATGTTGGAACAGTCCGGCAGGTTGTTGGTGCCCAGGCTCCTCGCGAACAGCTGGTACATGAACGCTGTTTCGTTGGCCGTGCGGCCCGAGGTGTAGAACACGCAACGATCCGGAGTGGAGGCGTTGATGTGCTCGCCGATCAAGGCAAACGCGTCGGTCCAGCTGATGGGCGAATAGTGGGTGTCACCCGGCCTGATCACCACTGGTTCAGCAATGCGGCCCTGGCTGCCCAGCCAGTACTCGGTCTTGTCTTCGAGGTCGGCAATGGAGTGCTTGGCCCAGAATCCACCGCCCACCGTGCGGGTGGTGCTTTCCTCGGCGATGGCCTTGGCGCCGTTCTCGCAGAACTCCGCAGGGCTTCGGCGGCCCGTGATGGACTCCGGCCAGGCGCAGCCCGGGCAGTCGAAACCATCGTGCTGGTTGACCCGGAGCATGGATCGGACCGTACGGGCCACACCAGCCTGGGAATAGCCCCGTTCGAGGGCGACGCTCACGGCCTTCAGGCCGGCAGCGGCTCGTTTGGGCGGGTGGATCTGCAGGTCATCTTCGTTGATGTCCTGTTCTGGGGCATGCCTGTTCATGTGTCCATCATTACAAGTCCGGCGGCAAAGCCGCCACCTGCGTCCACGGACAGCGTCAGGCGTCCAGCGCGCTCCAGTCCACCGGTCCCGCCGGTGGCTTCTTTGCGGTGCGAACGGGGGCCTTGCGCGGTTTGTGCTCGGCAGCTTGGGGAGCGGGCAGAGGCTTTCCCCACGGCAACGGGAAAGCCGGTACCGGTTCGCCCATCTGGACCCCGTGGGGAGGCACCACCATGACACCGTCCGCTCCTGCCAACCCGCGCATCATTCCGGGTCCGGCATGCCGGGACGGCGAAGCCAGCCCGTAAACCAGCTTGAACGGCATCAATCGGGTGCGGCCCGGATCGGCATCGATCATGGAACCGCACGGTACTTCGCCCACGTCGCCGAGGCGTCCGTGGCCCAGGGCTGCCAGCAGCGGTCCGCCCACGGTAAAAAGGGCCATCATGGCCGCGAGGGGGTTCCCCGGCAGCCCCAGCACGAAGCGTCCGTCAGGCAGCTCAGCAAGTACCGCCGGGTGTCCGGGACGCATGGCGATCCCGTCAATCAGCAAGGTTCCGCCCAGCTCCGCTACGGCCTTACGGAAATGGTCGGTTCCCGAGCGTCCGGTCCCGCCAGTAGTAATAACGACGTCGGCCGGCGGCTCTGCGCCAGCGTCCAGTTCCGTCGTGTCCGCTTCCAGGGTGCCCGGCTCCGCGTCCTGCAGCGCCGCAAGCCACTCCCCGTAGTTATCGCCCACACGGACCAAGCCGCCGTCGATCCCGCCAAGGAGCTCCACCACCGACCCCAGCTGCGGCCCGAAGGTATCCCTGACCTGTCCAGGAGCAGGGACGCCCTGTTCAACCACCTCGGACCCGGTCAGGAGGAACCTCACCAAGGGTTTGCCCAGGACAGGGAGTTCGTCCAGGCCGGCCAGGGCCGCGACGGCCAGGTGCGCAGGGTTCAGCACCGTAGCCTTCGTCAGGAGGACCTCGCCCTCAGCGGCTTCCTCTGCCGCCTTGCGGATGTGTTGACCGTTGCGCGGCTCCCCCGGCTTCGCGGAGCCGCCGAGCGCCAAAACCGGCAGGCCGTCGTCGTCCATGGCGATGATGCCGCTTTCGCTGCGAAGAACCGCTTTGGCACCGGGTGGAATCAGCCCGCCGGTGACGATCGGGCTGGCCTGGTGTGGTGCCAGCCGCTGGCCGGGTTCGCTGAGGATCCACGGACCACTGCCGTTGACGGCCCACCCATCCATGGCCGACGACGCGTAGTGCGGCATGTCCTGCAGGGCAAGTACGTCCTGGGCGAGGGTCCGCCCCAACGCCGCGCGCAGCGGAACCGGGCTTGCGGGGATGGGAGTGGCGACGTCGAACGCACGCTGCCTGGCTTCGTGCCAGGTATGCGCCGCATGGTGGCCCTGTTCGGGGGCCTCCGTCATTCGGTTTCGGCCCCGGGCTCCGCATACTGCTTGGCTACTTGGCGGGCAAGGTCGAGGGCGGCGGCCATGGCGGCGTCGTCGTTGGCCTGGCCGATGCCGCGTGCCATTCCAGCCGCGTACCCCGCGATGAATGTGGTCAAAGGCGCCGCGGGACGCACCACGGAGTGCGCGGCCACGCCGGCGACTGCAAGGATTTCGTTGACGTCCACGTCTACGCCCTCAAGCTCAAACGCCTGCAGCAGTGTGCGGCACCATTCCTCGAGTGTCTCGTCCTGGCTTTTCACGTCCGCCTCCAAGTCGTTGTCAATGCCCAGGGCCGCTGCGTCCTCCCACGTATCCACGTCGTCCGTGGAGCCATCGGGAACGGCAACAGCCAGCACGTTCAGCCTAGCAAGCAGCTTGAAGACAGATGCGTTCGTTAACGACCGGGCTGCAGCGACTTCGCGTTCCAGGGCCTGTGTGCTGTAGATGCCAAGGAGGGGCTGTTGCCTGCCATCGGAAGACACAGCCATGGCTCCCTCGGTGCCATGGTGCCCCGCAACTTCCTCAAGGATGGCAGCCACTCCCCGTGAGGCATGCGGCATATCGCAGGCCAGCACCAAGGTCCACGGTGCCGGATCAGTGGCCCCAAGAACGGCAAGTCCCGCGGCAATGGCCGCCGCCGGTCCTGCGTAGGCGGGCTCCTCGCGCGCGGACAGTACCCCGTCCGGAAGGCCGTCCTGGCGCGGCCCCACCACCACAATCCGCGAAGCACCCCGGACGGAGTCCAGGGCATGCGAAAGGAGGCTCGCGCCGTCGTACCTTAAACCCGGCTTGGGCACGCCACCGAGGCGGGTGGCCCTGCCACCCGCCAGGATCACGGCGTTGAACTCCATCCGCCCAGATTACCCGTACGGCCGGAGCACAACAGAAATCGATCAGGCGGCGGATTCCGGCAAGAGGAACGGGTCCCAGTCCGGCGCAGGTTTCTCGAGTTCTTTGATCTGCCACATGGTTCCCGTGGGCACGCCGGGTGTGAAGCGAAGCTTCCAGCCCATCTCGGCGAGCGTCTGGTTGCTCTTGGCGTTATTGCATTTCAAGCACGCCGCAACCAGGTTTTCCCAGGAATCCGCGCCGCCCCTGGATTTGGGGTGGACATGGTCTATGGTGTGCGCTGTCTTGCCGCAATAGGCGCAGCGGTGGCCGTCGCGGCGGAGCACCCCGCGGCGGCTCACAGCGGTGATCCTGTTGTACCGGGGACGGATGTAGCGGTTGAGGAGAATCACGGACGGACGTCCCAGAATCTCCTGTGGCCCGACGACAGGTTCGCCGCCTTCGGCCACTACGCTAGCTTTTCCAGTCAGCACAAGGACCAGCGCCCGGCGGAAGGTGACTACCGCCAGCGGTTCATATCCAGCATTCAGAACGAGTGTGCGCATGCACGTACCTCTTCACGGCCGCACCCGTCAGGGGCACGAGGGCCGGCTGCCCTCTGCATGTACGGGCTGTGGATCGACACCATAAGGGTAAGCACTTATATGCCGTATCAACGAATTTTCGGGCCTGTTCCCGTGCAGTGTCGGCGAATGTTCATGTGCGGGACACCTTGCACGGCCCTCCGCGCGGGGCTTAAAGCGGAACACCCCGCAGGTATTCCTGCGGGGTGTTCAAAGAATCTGTATCAGCCGTTCACACGGATGAAGACCGGGCCGGAGCCGACGTTCACACTGAAGAGTGCAGTGGTGGACCCGTTCCATCCACCGTGTACTGCCATGCCGTTACCGACGTAGACGGCGATGTGTGCCATTCCGCCGTAACCACCGTTGGCGTAGTACGCGAGGTCGCCCGGCTGGGCTTCGGCGGCGCTGACGGTGCGGCCCAAGGAGAGGTAGCCCGCCGGCCAATCGTGGAAGTTGATACCCACGGCCGCCAGCGAATTGGTGACCAACATGGTGCAGTCCTGGGTCACTCCCAGCTGGGCGTAGGCTGCAGCGGCGATGGCTGCCCCGAGGCCACTGGAAGCTGCAGGAGCCTTGGCGGCCGCCGTTGCTGAGTTGTCCACTGCCAATGTGGCGGTCGCGCCGGTAGCCGTGGAGCCGGATGCGGCTTTCGCTGCGGGCTTCTCGACGACGGGAGCCGGAGCTTCCACCGTGGTCACAACCGGGCTCTCGTAGGAGATGGCCACGGTGGAGTCGGCAGCGATGGTGGACTGCGTGACTGCCTGGACATCAAGGGCTGTGGTGGCCGTGGATTCACGCTGGACGTTGGTATCGGCGGCGTTCGCAGCAACGCCACTGGTCAAGACCAGTCCTGAAGCGGCAGCGATAACGACTGCCTGGCGGCCGACGCCACCGGCGTTGTTGCTGACAGCCTTCGCGATCACGGCAAGGGAGCTGGTCTTGGGGGCCTCAGCTCGGTGCCGTGCAACCTTGTGTGCACTGGTCATTTTTTAATCTCTTTTCGTTTCCGCACGCGGTTGGGGCACGCGCGGTTTGCGGGCAAGCCAGCACTTGGGGGGCATGCTGGCGTACCCCGAACGGGGTTTTAGCGGAGGGTGAAGAATGAAGACGTGCCGGTGGAAGCCACCGAGTGGAGCAAGGTTCCCTGGCTCGGGTTGAGAGCGCTGATCATCATGCCGTTGCCGACGTAGATGCCTACGTGTGCGCCGCCGTTCTGCATGACCAGGTCACCCGGCTGCGGCGTGCTGGTGGCCTTCATGGCAGTCCAGGCGTTGACGCGGGGAATGCTGATGCCGGCCTGGGCGTAGACCCACTGGGTGAAGCCGGAGCAGTCCCAGCCGTTGGGAGTGGTGCCGCCCCAAACGTAGGGGTGGCCGATGCCCGTGTAGGCGATCGCGGCGAGGCCGGAGGCTGCGGCGCTGGAGGCCGTTTCCTTGGCGTCGGAAGACTGTGCGGTGAGCGAGCCTGCAGCCTGGCTGCCAGTGGTCTGGTTACCAGCTGTCTGGGAGCGCTGGGTGGTCTGCGACGCGCGCTGGACCTTCGGGGCTTCCTTGGTGGCCACGACGGGGCTCTCGAAGGAAACAGTGGCCGTGGGCTCTGCAGTGACAACCTCGGTGGTGAGGAGCTGCTGCGTGCTCGTCTCGGCCTTGGAAACATCGGTGTCCGCTGCCTGGGCCGGGAGGCCGACGCTGAGGACGAGGCCGGAGGCTGCGGCGAGAACTGCGGCCTGGCGGCCAACGGTTCCGGCATTCGCTGAAACAGCCTTCGAAAGAGTGTTCAACGGGTGAACCGTCTCGGCGCGGTGGCGCGCAGGGGTAGTGCGTGATGACACGTAGGTAGCCTCTCCCAATGCCTGCGAGGTGAGCTGTCGGATTCGGATGGGAGTCATCCGGCCACGCGCTTCGAGAAGCTTTGTGACTTAACCCCAAGGCCTTCTCTCGAAGACCAAAAGTGGTTCCCCCGCCCCTGCCAGACGAATTTTGCGAACGGATCCTGAGTGGTGGCAGAGCTAGGCAATCCACTCAAGTGCATCGGCCCCCTAAAAAGCCGATGCGCTTTAGACGGTACAACAGTTGAAAGCGAATGTCACATTCAGGTCACGGGGTGTGTCGCGAATGCGAGAGACGACCATCGACTTTGCTTAGAGCCAGCCCATGGGGTCAACAACTTCGCCGTTGACCTGGACCTCGAAGTGCAGGTGGCAGCCCGTGGAGGCGCCCGTGGTGCCGCTCAGGGCTACAACGTCACCGCGGCTGACAGTCTGGCCAACCTTGACGTTGAAGGACGACAGGTGGTTGTACGTGGTCTCAAGGCCATTGCCGTGATCCACCACAACGCGGTTGCCTCCGCCGTACTCGTGCCACCCGGCAAACGTGACCTTCCCGGCGGCGGCAGCGTGGACCTGGGTGCCACACTGGGCAACGAAGTCCTGGCCGCGGTGGAAGTCGCCGGTGCCACCGGTCAGCGGGCTGACGCGGTATCCGAACGGAGAAGCGGTTGTCAGCGTGTCCAGCGGACTTCCAAGGGTGCCCTTGGAGGAACTGGCCTGGATGCTGCCAACGGACTGGGCGCTGAGCAGCTGCTTTAGCTTGCCGTCGGGATCGGCCTTGGTGGCCACCGCCGCACGGCTGAAGTCGATTTTTGCCGATGCTTCCGCGGAAACCTCAGGCTGGCTGCCGCCGGATACGGCAAGGGCAGCTTCTGTTTGGCCCGACTCGGAGGTGGCCATGACGGGGCTTGTGGCCGGCAGACCGACAGTGAGGGCGAGGCCTGTGGCGGCCAGGGCCACCCCGGCTTTCTGCCCTACGCCACTGGCTGCGGCGAAATCGGCAACCTGGCGCAACGGGCTCTTACGGCGGCGCACCTGACGCTGGGTGTCGCGCGGCCGGATCTCCGTTACGACGCGGGCTGGCCGCAGCTCAGCAGCGGGGCCGGACGCGCGTCGGCGGCCCCTGACGTTCTGCGATGTCAAACTCTGTTCCTCTCTAGAAAGCCTGCGAAGTTAGCTGTCGGATTCGGATCAGAGAGTGCAAAGACCCGGCCCGCACGCAGCGCATACGGCACACAGGTATCCCGGAGGAAATTGCGTAAGTAGGCACTGCTGCTGCGGACTTCACCCCAAGGCTGCTTCTTCAGGCAGCCAATGGTGGTTCCCCCGCCTCTGCCAGTAGTGGATAACACCCCTGATCTGCTGGCAGAGCTCGGCTCCAGATCAGGTAACGCTTTGGTATCGGCGCTAGTAGATAACTATAGGGGATTAAAGCCTTCGGTAATAAATTCGTTATCTTCCGCGGCGCCGCTTTCCGGGGTGGGCCTTTAGCACCTTTCGGCGGAAACTGCAGGTCACGCCGTTCTACCCGACTCTGGTAGTGAGATCAGACACTCCGGCCGGGACACAAGTGAGGCACCCATCCTTTTCGGGAGAGGTGCCTCGGAAGTCCTACGTTCAGCCAACCGCCACGAAGACGTGGGCTGCAACTTCGGGGGGCAGTTCCAGGGCGCCCTCGATGCCGGGGACGCGGACGGAGATGTACTCCCCTACCTGCGCCAACGAAACTGCCGCGCCCGGGCGGATCCCGCCTTCATCGAGTTGGGTCAGGAGTTCAGGCTCGACCTGGATGGGTTCGGCCAACCTGCTCACCACAACCCGTGAGTCCGTGGCGTAGCCGTCCATTGCCTGGATGAGGTTGACGTCGCCCTTGAGGGAGATCTGGCTGGCCCGTCCACCGAGTGCTTCCAAGCCCGGGATCGGGTTTCCGTACGGCGACTCGGTGGGGTGCTCAAGCAACTCGTACAGCCGGCGTTCAACCCGCTCACTCATCACGTGCTCCCAGCGGCAAGCCTCGTCATGCACATAGGCCCAGTCCAGGCCGATGACATCGGCCAGGAGGCGCTCGGCCAGGCGGTGCTTGCGCATCACTTCGGTGGCCCGCTTCCGGCCAACCTCGGTCAACTCCAGGTGGCGGTCATTGGACACGACCACCAGGCCGTCGCGCTCCATGCGGCCGATGGTCTGGGAAACAGTGGGACCGGAATGGCGCAGGCGCTCGGCAATGCGGGCCCGAAGAGCAACGATGTTCTCTTCCTCAAGCTCCAAAATGGTCCGAAGATACATCTCAGTGGTATCGATCAGATCCGTCATCCAGCTCAGCTCTCCTCGAACGCAGTTCTCGCGTAGTGTCCACCGTACCGCGTCCAGACGAGGCGGTCGGTCCCGCGGCGCCGCCCCATGACGCCTCCTCCAGCTTAGCTTATTTGGAATTACTCTGAATAATCCTCCTTCGCGTTCCCGCGCTCCCGGACTGCACCGTTCCACGTGGCGGACTATGACAACCGCAGGTTCCTGCCCGCGCGCCGTGTCAGGCAGAATTGGGGTGTCGAAGGAGCAGTTGATGCCACCTGCCACGACCCATCTTTGACCGATACCCATTGGAGCCACCCGTGAGCGACAACAGCATCACCATTCCCGCCGACCTGCTGCCCAAGGACGGACGCTTCGGCGCAGGACCGTCCAAGGTCCGCCCGGAGCAGGTCGAAGCCCTGTCCGCCGCAGCCACCACCATCCTTGGCACGTCCCACCGCCAGGCACCGGTGAAGAACCTCGTGGGGTCCGTCCGCGAAGGCCTCAGCACTTTCTTCCGCGCCCCGGAGGGCTACGAGGTTGTCCTCGGCGTCGGCGGTTCCACGGCGTTCTGGGATGTCGCAGCGTTCGGCCTGGTGGAGAAGAAGGCCCAGCACCTCTCCTTCGGCGAGTTCGGTTCCAAGTTCGCGGCGGCCACCAACAAGGCTCCCTTCCTGGACGCTTCCTCCATCATCAAGTCCGAGCCGGGCACCCGTCCGTCGCCGCAGGCCGAGGCCGGGGTGGATGTCTACGCCTGGCCACAGAACGAGACGTCCACGGGCGTCTCAGCTCCGGTCAAGCGCGTTGACGGCGCAGACGAAGGCTCGCTGATCGTGGTGGACGCAACCTCTGCCGCCGGTGGCCTGGACGTGGACGTCGCGGAGTCCGACGTGTACTACTTCGCGCCGCAAAAGAATTTCGCTTCCGACGGCGGCCTGTGGCTGGGCCTCTTCTCCCCCGCCGCGCTGGAGCGCGCTGCCCGGGTGAAGGCCAGCGGCCGCTGGATCCCCGACTTCCTGGACCTCCAGACAGCGATCGACAACTCCAAGCTGAACCAGACCTACAACACGCCGTCGTTGTCCACGCTGGTCACGCTGGACGCCCAGGTGCAGTGGCTCAACAGCAACGGTGGCCTGGATTTCGCCAGCAAGCGCACGGCGGACTCCGCCAGCCGCGTGTACTCCTGGGCCGAGGCCTCCGAGTACGCCACGCCCTTCGTGGCCAACGCCGAGGAACGCTCCAACGTCATCGCCACCATCGACTTCGATGATTCGATCGACGCAGCGGCCATCGCCAAGGTGCTGCGCGCCAACGGAGTGGTGGACACCGAGCCCTACCGGAAGCTTGGGCGCAACCAGCTCCGGATCGCCACGTTCGTGGCCATCGAACCGGATGACGTTTCGGCACTGCTCGCCAGCATCGACTACGTGGTTGGCGAACTGAAGAAGTAAACACCATCAGCGGCCGCACGGCCGGAACGTTAAAGGGCGCCTGCCGGGAAGGATTCTTCCCGGCAGGCGCCTTTTTTGTGTCTTCAGTTATTGCTGGCCGGAGTGGTCCGCGTCTTCGACGGCGTCCCCGGTCTCGTCCGAATCGTCATCCGCGTCGTCATCAACCTGGGCATCGTCTTCGCCCGCCTTGACCGTTTCCTCGGCGACGTCTTCCTCGGTCTCTTCAACCAACGGCTTCTCGTCCTCCGGGCGGACCCGTTTGGCCCACGGCACCCATTCCGGCGCAAGGATGGAGTCCTCGGACGGCAGGAGCCCCAGCTCGCTGACGGTGACGATTTTGGACCGCGAGTTACGGGTCACCACGGCGTACCACTGCCAGCCGCCGTAACCTGCCAGCTTCGATTCGAACAGGTGGGTCACCACCCGGTCGCCTTCCGATTTGGCTCCGAGGTGCGCACCTACTTCCCCACGGTTGGCAATGCCTTCCACGGCCTGGCGGGCGACGTCGACGGCGGCAGCCAGGTAGGAGTCCGGCTTGCCGGTGCGCCATACAGGAACGCCGGCGCGCGGCTTCGGGGCTGCGGCCTTGGCTTCAGCGGGCTTCCGCCCGGGAACTTCCCTGGTGGCAGGGGCGTCCCCGTTTGCAGGAGCCTCGGCAACGGGGAGGGCAGGGGTTTCCTGCGCGCCTTCCCCTGCCTCTATATCCCGTGCGGATTCCGATGTCATGGCGTTCCTAGGCTTCCAGCTCGTCGGCAACCTTGCGCAGCGCCATTCCGATCGCCTTGGCCTTGTTGCCTTCCGGATACTTTCCCGAGGACAACGTACCGGACAGATTGTCCAGGACGGTGACCAGGTCCTGGACCAGCGGTGCCAGGTCGCGGGCGTTCATGCGCTTGGCCTTTGCGATGGAGGGGGTCTTGTCCAGGACGCGCAGGCCCAGTGCCTGGGCACCGCGGCGGCCGTCGGCAACGCCGAACTCCACGCGCGTACCGGCCTTCAGCTCGGTGACCCCTGCAGGCAGGGACGTCTTGGGCAGGAAAACTTCCTGGCCGTCTTCGGCCGCGAGGAATCCGAAGCCCTTTTCCTTGTCATACCACTTGACCTTGCCGGTGGGCACGTAATCAACCTTCTTCGTTCTTGCGTGGAAACACGTCGGGCCGCCACCGCATCCACAGAGTCCTGCGGGATCGAGGGTGACAGCCCGCTCCGTGTGGGTCTGTTCCTTCAAGGTTATCCTGCCGGGCACCCTAATCATGCTTCGCACCGTCCCGCGTAGCGGCGACCGCGAGCAAACAGCTAGCGTTGAGGCATGACTTCCACGGGTTACCGCCGCCCCCTGACGATTGCCGCCGCGATCGTTGCCATCATTTCCCTGGCCGCCGTCGCGGCTGTCATGGCCATCGCCTTCAACGGCGGAATTGCACCCGTGTGGATCACGTCGACGGCGCTCTATGGGCTGCCCTTGGCCTTCATCCTGGCCGTTGTTCCCGTGGTGGACGCCGTCCGCCAGCGTCGCCGCCACTAGCTGACCTGCAGTTGCGGGTCCCGCTTTGCGTGGCAAAAAACGAGCCAAGCGCGCAGAGCAGGCCCAGCAACGGTAAATTTGAAGTGATGTCCCTCATTCGCGCGCTCAGCAAGGAACTTGAAACGCGCAGCGACGCCTCGCTGCGGGCTCTTTTTGCCGCGCGACCGGACCTGATCTCGCCCATGGCCCCCGATTTCGCGGCCCTGGCGGCGCGGGCCAGCGCACGGGTCAGTGTGCAGCGGGCCTTGGAACGCCTCACCAAACCCGAGATGCAGGTCCTGGAAACACTGCATCTCTGTACCAACGCGGATACGGGCCACAGTGTTTCGGCGGCAGGACTGAAAAAGGCCATTGCCGGGTCCACCCTCTCAGCCCTGGAACCCATCCTCGCCAAGCTGCAGGAACTGGCTTTGATCCACCGGGCCGAGGCGCCACCGGCCACCCACCCTCCGGCAAGTTCGCGGCAGAAGTTCTACCTTCCCGTGGGCAGCCTGAAGGACGTCATCGGGATCTACCCCGCCGGGCTGGGGCGCAGCTACACCGAGTTGGTCCGGCTCCAACCCGCCTTCGCCCAGCGGGTAGTCCAGTTGGTGGGCGAACTCCACCACAGCGGACTCGGTATCCACCCGGCCAGCACCCCCATGGACGCAGCCCTCTCGCTCCAGCGCTGGACGTCGACCCCCGAGGGCGTCCGCGACATCCTGGCCAACGCACCGGAACGGACCATCGGCCTCCTGGACAAGTTCGGAAGCTGGGCCATGGGTGCCGTGCCCCAAGCGCAAAGGCGCGCCTCGGTCACCCACGAAAGTGCCGACGTCGGGCCTATCGACTGGCTCCTGGCCCGCGGACTGCTGGTCCCCCTGGACGCCGGCCACGTGGAATTGCCGCACAGCGTCGGCATTGCGTTGCGAGGCGGGGCCGTGGTTGACGACTTCACCCTGGCGCCCCCGGTTCCGGAGCTCGGGCACACCAGCGCAGCCCTGCGTCGCAATGCGGCCCTGGGTGCCATTGCAGAAACCCTCCGGCTCGCCAACGAGCTGCTGTTCGCCGTCCGGGAGCAACCCTTGGCAACCCTGCGGAGCGGCGGCGTGGGGGTCCGCGAATTGCGGCGGCTCGCCGAGTCCATCCGCTGCGGCGTCCATCAAACGGCGATCCTGCTGGAAACCTGTGCCCTGGCCGGATTGCTGCGGCTGGACGTTGACAGCTCCACCTGGGTCCAGCCGCCGTCGTTGGAGTGGCTGACCTTGCCGCGGCAGGAACAATGGCTGTGGCTGGTCAAAGCCTGGCTGGCCAGCGAGCGCGCGCCGTCGTTGGTGGGCCAGCCCCTTGCCGGCAGCACCCCGGCGGCGCATCCAGGAACTGCCGGAACCACCATCAATGCCTTGTCCGCGGAAGCGCAACGGCCTGACGCCCCGGTGGTCCGCCGGAGGATCCTGGAGATCCTCAACGAACTCACCGTGGAGGCGGCGGCCCCCGATGGCAAGGCTCCCGTCCTGGATGCCCGTGCGGTGCTGCAGCGTGCGGAATGGACCCAGCCCCGGATGTCGCGGCGCTTCAGTTCGCTGGTCAAGGGCATCCTTGAGGAGGCCACGCTCTTGGGACTCATGGGTTCCGGGGCTTTCACGCAGCTGGGGTCCGCCCTCGCCGTTGGCCAGCCGGATGAAGCCATGGCCATTCTTGGCGAGCACTTGCCTGCGGCGGTCAACCACATCCTCCTCCAGGCTGACCTGACGGCGGTGGCACCGGGCTACCTTGCCCCGGAACTCAGCGAAACGCTGTTGCTCATGGCCGACGCCGAGGGGCAGGGACCGGCGTCGATCTACCGTTTTTCCGCCGCGACCATCCGCAGGGCGCTCGACGCCGGACAGGATGCGGAATCGCTGTTGGCATTCTTGCGCGAACATTCGGCAACGGATGTGCCCCAGCCCCTTGCCTATCTGGTGCAGGACACCGCATCACGGCACGGCCGCTTGCGTGTCAGCACCAGTGCCAGCTTTATCCAGAGCGATGACGAGTCAGCCATCGCCGAGCTCCTGCAGGAAGCCCGGACGTCCGTACTGAGCCTGGTCCGCATCGCCCCGACGGTCCTGACATCGGCCGCCAGCCCCCGCGAAACCGCGCGGGTCCTGCGCGAGCTGGGACTCTCGCCCGCAGTGCAGGAGGTGGAGCCCGCCGTCGTGCGTTTCAAGCGGACCACGGCCGTGGCCGGCAGTGCGCGTCCCGTCTACACGGCGCCTCGGACGGCTCCGCCGGACGACGACGTCGAGGCGCAGCTTTCCATCCTGCGCCAGCATCGCAGTGTCCCGGCCGACGGTACGGGGGAGGCTTCGGCGCAGCTGGGCCTGGAAACCCTGCAGAAGGCCATCCGGCTGAAACAAGCCGTGACCATGAACGTGGTGGACAGCCTGGGCAACTCGAACACCGAAACGGTGGTCCCGGTTTCTGTCTCCGGCGGCCGGGTGAGGGTGTTCGATCCCGGCAAGGACACCGAACGGGTGTTGTCCATCCACCGGATCATTGACGTTGAACCCGCCGGAGACCGGCACAAGTGAGTGATGCAGACGTGAGGATTCAAGAGTGTCCGACGGTCCCCTGATCGTTCAAAGCGATAAAACCATCCTGCTGGAAGTCGACCATGAGCTTGCCACGGAGGCCCGGCATGCCATCGCGGCGTTCGCGGAGCTGGAGCGCGCTCCGGAGCACATGCACAGCTACCGCCTCACTCCCCTGGGACTGTGGAATGCGCGGGCCGCCGGGCTGGACGCGGAACAGGTGCTGGACACGCTGTTGAAGTACTCGCGTTTCCCCGTGCCGCACGCCCTGCTGATCGACATCGAAGAAACCATGTCCCGGTACGGCCGGCTCCGCTTGGAGAAGGATCCACAGCATGGCCTGGTGATGCGGACGGACGACTACCCCGTCCTGGAGGAGGTCATCCGCGCCAAGAAGATCGCCCCGCTGCTGGGGCCACGGATCGATGGGGAAACCGTGGTGGTCCATTCATCCCAGCGCGGGCAGTTGAAGCAGTTGCTGCTCAAACTCGGGTGGCCCGCGGAAGACCTGGCCGGTTACGTTGATGGCCAGCCGCACCTGATCATGCTCGACGAAACCGGTTGGGAGCTGCGCCCATACCAAAAGGTGGCCACGGAGAACTTCTGGGCCGGCGGCAGCGGCGTCGTCGTCCTTCCGTGCGGTGCCGGGAAAACCCTGGTGGGTGCCGCCGCGATGGCCACCTCCTCCACCACCACGCTGATCCTGGTGACCAACACGGTCTCGGCCCGGCAGTGGCGGGACGAACTGCTCAAGCGGACCTCGCTCACCGAGGACGAGATCGGCGAGTACTCGGGTGCGGTCAAGGAAGTCCGGCCCGTCACCATCGCCACCTACCAAGTGCTCACCACCAAGCGCGGCGGACTGTATCCCCACCTGGAACTCGTGGACGGCCACGACTGGGGCCTCATCATCTACGACGAAGTCCATCTGCTGCCCGCACCGATCTTCCGGATGACGGCGGACCTGCAGGCCAGGCGGCGGCTGGGCCTGACCGCCACGTTGGTCCGCGAGGACGGCCGCGAAGGCGAAGTCTTCAGCCTGATCGGACCCAAGCGGTACGACGCCCCGTGGAAGGACATCGAAGCCCAAGGCTATATTGCCCCCGCTGACTGCGTGGAGGTCCGGGTGGACCTCCCCCGCGACGAACGGGTGGCCTACGCCATGGCCGACGACGCGGACAAGTATCGTCTGTGCGCCACCTCGGAGACCAAGACTGCCCTGGTGGAACAGCTGGTGGAGGCCCACAGGGGCGAACAGCTGCTGGTGATCGGACAATACATCGACCAACTCGACGAGATCGCGGAACGCCTGGACGCGCCGGTGATCAAGGGCGAGACGAGCGTCAAGGCACGGCAGAAACTCTTCGATGCCTTCCGCAAGGGTGAGATCCACACTTTGGTGGTTTCCAAGGTGGCCAACTTCTCCATCGACCTCCCTGAAGCGTCCGTTGCCATCCAGGTCTCGGGCTCGTTCGGCTCCCGCCAGGAGGAAGCGCAGCGGCTGGGACGCCTGCTGCGGCCCAAGCAGGACGGACGGGCAGCGCGGTTCTACTCGCTGGTTGCCCGGGACACCCTGGACCAGGACTTCGCGGCGAAACGCCAGAGATTCCTTGCCGAACAGGGTTACGCCTACCGCATCATGGATGCCAAGGACATCGGAAAAGACGTGGGCACCGAACAGGCCTGAGCATGCTTGGGCGGTGATTAACCGCAGTCCCCTTGCTATTTATCTCCAGCAATTTTACGATTCCAAGTGAAGCTCTCCGCCCTGATGGGTTGCCCCTGGTCCAGGCAACCTGGCGGCCAGTCGTCGGCAGTGGGGGCAGCCCGCAGCCAGGGAGCCGGCGATTAGAAGGCCTAAACGAATCCGTGAAGTCTTGTCCGAGGATTCCCCATGCGTAAGACCCTCCTGGTCCTTGCGGCCATCATCCTGCTCTCATCACTCGCCCAACTGTTTTTCGCCGGATACTTCCACTTCCAAAACACCATCGAAGCCCAGCGCGAGGCAGGCGTGTACCACGTCATGAACGGCCAGTTCGTGCTGCGGTACGCTGCCCTGCTTGCCGTCATCGTGGCCGCGATCGCCCGGGCGGGTTCCCGGACCATCTGGCTCGCTGCCGGCATTTTCCTGATGACCTGGGTCCAACTGTTCATCTTCATCATCGGAGGTATGCTGACCGGTTCTTCGGAGGACTTCATCACTCCCTCCGGGTCCTGGGTGGCGTCAATCCATCCCATCACCGGCTTGATGATCATCTTCATGTCCTACTGGTTGTTCAACCGGGCACGGGCCGTGGCACTGAATCCACAGCCGCTGCCACCCAAAGCCTCGTCCACGGATGCTTCAGCTTCCGCCACGGCCTGACCCCCATCAGCTGTGAACTCCTCACAGCTGATGGCCGTGGACCTGGTGCTGGCGGTCCTTGCCGCCGGCGCCTGGATCGCGGCAGCCTGGCTGACATCATCCCGAAAGGTACGGCGTCATGGGGTAGACGCGGCCTTGCTGTCCCTGGGCGTTGCCGTCCTGGCAACGGCCGGCCGCTACGCACTGCTTCCTGCCTTGGCGGCAAGCAGCTGGTGGTTTGCCCATGAGCGCATAACCATCAGCCTGCCGTTGACCGCCATTCCCGCGGTTGGGGCCGCGATGGCCGGTGTTCCGTATTTGCTGAGGAAGCGGAACACCGGCTCACAATCTGCCCCCGTCCCTGCGGGGCGCGGACGTCAGTGGGCCGTGCTGTCACTCGTGGCCGCCGGGGCTGCGGCTGTGGGATCGCTCGGGCTGGCATTCATCCTGGGGCCGTTCCCGGCCGTGTGGTCCCTGGTGATCCTGCTGTTCCTCGTGGGCGGCACCGTCCTGGCGGCCAAACTCGCCCTGTTTCCACCGGTCCGCGGAGGGTCCGTGACACTGGGAAGGCGCACGACGGCGGTCACTGCGGTCGCCGGGCTCCTGGCCTGTACCGCTTTGGGTTCGGGAGTCTTCGCCTGGCTCGGCAGCCGCGCGGCCGACGGCACCGGAATTGCCACCGCGGTGGGACACCACGACGGCGGTGCAACGGTTCCGGTGGCAACGCCGGTTCCAGTGACCACGCTGTTGGGCAGCTCCCCCGCACATGCCGTGGTTCGCCACTATGAACTCACCGCCCGCGTGGAACAGGTGACGCTGCCTTCCGGGCAATCTGTCCAGGCTTGGACGTTCGGGAGCTTGCCGGGACCCACCTTGGAGGCACAGCAGGGCGAGGTAATGGAGGTGGTGCTGAACAACCGGGATGTCGCGGCCGGGGTCACGCTCCATTGGCATGGTTACGACGTCCCCAACGCCATGGACGGGGTTGCCGGCGCAACGCAGGATGCCGTGATGCCCGGGCAATCCATGACCTACCGTTTCACAGCCGCACAAGTGGGTACGTATTGGTACCACACGCACCAGGATTCTGCCGAGGGAGTCCGGAAGGGACTCTACGGCGTATTCGTCGTGCACGGCACCACCGATGTCAGTCCTGATCCGGACATCGCGGTAGCCGGACACGACCTCAGCGGTCTGGGGTTGCTGGGCTCCTCAGACCGTAGCAGCGCCTACACGGCCACGCCGGGATCCACCGTCCGCGTGCGTCTCGTCAATACCGATTCGCTGCCCCAGCGCTACCTGGTGTCCGGGACGGCCTTCAAGGTAGCTGCCGTTGACGGGACCGCCGTGAACGAACCCGGAGAGGTCGAAGGAAAGCTGCTCCGGATAGGGGCGGGCGGCCGGAACGACCTCACGTTCACCATGCCGGCTGCACCAGTGACCGTCCACTCCGATGCGGCAGCGGAGGCGGTGGTGGTCATCTCGCCGCCGGGCTGGACCTCCGGGACTCCCGCGAAACCCGCGGCAGGCGTTTATGCGAGCACTCCGGTCCTGGATCTTCTGGGCTATGGCAAGCCCGTATCCGGGCAACCGTCCGTTCCGGCGGCGACTCGCGAAGAAGTGGTAGTGCTGGACCGGCAATTCCGCTTCGTGGACGGAATCCCGCGCTACGCCTTCACCGTCAACGGCGCTGCGTACCCCTTGGTGCCATCCATGGAGGTAGCCGAAGGGGATGTCCTGAACGTGACGATCGTGAACAGGACCGCCGAACCCCATCCGATGCATCCCCACGGCCACCACGTCCTGGTCCTGAGCCGCAACGGAACGGCGCCTACAGGTTCTCCGCTGCTGCTGGACACCGTGGACATCCAACCAGGGGAAGTCTGGCAAGTGCAGCTGACCGCCGACAATCCAGGAATCTGGATGGACCACTGCCACAACCTGGACCACGCCGCCGAGGGCATGATGATGTTGCTGCAGTACCAGGGCGTCTCGTCGCCGTTCGTGCACGGAGGCCACGCGCACAACAAGCCGGAGTAACCTCCGGCGCGATGTGCGTCTAGGCCACCAGGCGGAGGTGGGCGTGGATCTCCACGCGTTCCACTATCGCCCAGGAATCTTCCGTGCGGAGCTGCAATGCCACAAAGCGCTCAGCGGCAGCAAGGTCATCGAATTCTTCAATCTGAACCGGGCCAGTCTGGGAGACGGAGTAGCTCACGTGGTACTCGTATTCGACGTCGGCCGATGGGGACGTGCTGCTGGTTGGTGCTGTTTTCTTTGCCATGTTTCCAGTGTGGGATGGGGCACTGACATATTTGGAAGCATCGGCGGGCGTGTTCCACATCCGTTTCAGCTATGGCTTGCGCAGGAACTCCGCCGCAGCCTCCCTGACCGTATCGCTCACCACATCCAACACCGTGGATGCCGTCTTCCAACGCTGCCAGTACAAGGGGACGTCGAAGGGCCGGTCCGGCGCGAGCTCGATCAGCCGGCCATCTGCGATGTCCGGCCCACACTGGACCTCGGGAATCAGGCCCCACCCCAATCCCAGCCTGATCGCGTCTCCGAAGTCATGGGACGCAGGAACATAGTGGCGTGGTCCTTTCCGTTCAGGAGTTGCCGGCGGTTTCCCCGGCCACGTCCTGACGAAGGCCCACTGATACGTGTCCTTCCGGTCGAAATCGACGGTAGGCGCAGAATTAAGCTTCGCCTGGTCCACGCCGTCGGCAAACCAACGCCGGGCGAAGGCAGGTTCCGCCACCGCCCGGTACCTCATGACGCCCAGCGGCTCCACCCGGCAACCCTGTACGGGATCCGGAGTCGCGGTCACGGCGGCCATCACCTTGCCGGAGCGAAGGAAGGACGCAGAATGCTGCTCGTCGTCCCGGTGGAGGTCGAAAGTGACGTTCAATTCCTTGGGAAGACGGGCCAGGGCTTGGAGGAACCACATGGACAAGGAATCGGCGTTGACCACTATGGGGATGGCCAGCCGCGGCCCGTCGGAGCCCAACCCGAGTTCCGTCCCTGCGTCAGCTTCGAGTTGCGCCACTTGCCGTGCCAGGCGCAGCACTACCTCGCCGGCTTCCGTGGCCTGGGCCGGATTGCTGCGCTGCAGCAGGACCCTGCCCGCCGATTGCTCCAGGGCCTTGAGTCGCTGTGACACGGCTGAGGGCGTGATGTGAAGCTGCCGTGCTGCTGCGTCCAACGTCCCTTCGGAGAGGACCGCGGCGAACGTCAGCAATTGCTCGGAGGGAAATTGGGTCATAAGAATATCTTAGGCAGCTTCAGAATCTTTAGCTGGTCTAAAAAACATCCGATTCATAGTTTTGAAGGGTGAACACTGCTGACATCTTCAATACTGCCGGGCTTGGCCTGGCCACCGGACTCGCCCTCATCGTCGCCATCGGGGCACAGAACGCCTTCGTGCTCCGGCAAGGAATCCGCGGTGAACACATTGGCCCCATCGTCGCAGTCTGCGCCCTGTCAGACGCTGTCCTCATCGCAGCAGGAGTCCTGGGCATCGGTGCGCTGATCGCGGCGGCGCCTGCCGCCGTCGTGATTCTCCGCTTTGTGGGCGCAGCGTTCCTGGTGACCTACGGCGCAATGGCGGCCCGCCGTGCACTGCGGCCCCAGGCGCTCCTGGCGGGCGATGGATCCAGCTACCCAGGCAAGCGGGGGCTTGCCGCCGCCGTCACCACCATGCTGGCCCTGACGTGGCTGAACCCGCACGTTTACCTGGATATTGCCTTGCTCGGATCGATCGCCAGCGCCCAGGGAACACAGTTGCAGTGGTGGTTCGGCATAGGTGCAATGGTTGGCAGCGTCCTATGGTTTTCGGCGCTCGGCTTCGGGGCGAGGTTCCTCCGCGGATTCTTCGCCAAGCCCTTGGCATGGCGGTTCCTGGATGGTGGCATCGCCGTGACCATGACCGCCCTGGGGATAGGGCTGGCACTGGGCGTCGCGTAAGGACCTGGTACCGTCGCGGCACGCAGCGCCCTCCCATAGAGCGTCCAGATAACTCCCAGAATCTGGGAGCATCATGGGTGTCATGAAAAAGAACGGCCCCGAAGCCAAGCTCCTTGTCGTCGACGACGAACCCAACATCCGCGAGCTTCTCTCCACGTCACTGCGCTTTGCAGGTTTCGAGGTCGTAGCCGCATCGAATGGCCGCGAAGCCCTCGCAGCCGCAGACACCCACGCCCCCGATCTTGCCGTCCTGGACGTCATGCTTCCGGACATGGACGGCTTCACGGTGACACGGCGCCTCCGTGCTGCCGGCAAGCACTTCCCCGTATTGTTCCTGACGGCCAAGGACGATACCGAGGACAAGGTCACCGGCCTGACCGTTGGTGGCGATGACTACGTCACCAAGCCCTTCAGCCTGGACGAAGTCGTTGCCCGCATCCGTGCCGTCCTGCGCCGCACCCAGCCGCTGGAAGACGACGACGCCGTGATCCGTGTGGACGATCTGGAACTCGATGACGACGCCCACGAGGTTCGCCGTGGCGGGACCGTGATCGAACTGTCCCCCACCGAATTCAAGCTGCTTCGCTACCTCATGCTGAACCCCAACCGCGTGCTGTCCAAGGCCCAGATCCTGGACCACGTGTGGGAATACGACTTCAACGGCGACGCCTCCATCGTTGAGTCGTACATCTCCTACCTGCGCAGGAAGGTGGACATCGACCCCGATGCTGCCGCCCTGATCCAGACAAAGCGGGGCGTGGGCTACGTCTTGCGGACGGCAGAGAAGCGCTGACCTTGCTGCAACGCTGGAAATCGGCGTCCCTGAGGTCGCAACTCGTTGCAATCATCATGGGGCTGCTCCTCTTGGCCCTGGCTGCGACCGGGGCCGGTACGCTGACCCTCGTCAAGAGCTACCTCCAGGGCCAGGTGGACGACAAGCTCAAGGCCGCAGTTGCCCTTGCACAGGACCAGCAGTCATTCGACAAATTGTCCGAGTACAACCCGGCCGTGCCTACGGATTACTCGCTGACACTCTATGTCTCCGGCCTTTCGCCGTACCCGTTCGGCGGGAACGCAAACGACCGCCCGGCGATCGCCAACATCACCCCGGCCGAAGCCAAGGCACGCGGCAGTGCTCCCTTCCAGGTCAGCGGAACCGCGGGAACCAACTGGCGCGTAGTGGCCGTGGGAGTAGTGGCCAACGGCCAAAACGGCGTAGTGATCATCGGCCTGCCGCTGACGCCCGTGGACAAGGTCATGGAGCACGCCGTCCTGGTGGTTGTCGGGGTGGGACTCCTGACGCTGGTCCTGGCGTTCTTCATAGCCACCTGGACCGTGGCGCGGTCCTTCCGGCCGTTGGCCCGTGTGGAGAAGACCGCCGCCGCCATCGCCGCAGGGGATCTCTCCCGCCGCGTCGAGATCGACAATCCGCACACCGAGGTGGGACGCCTGGGCGGCTCACTCAATGCCATGCTGGCGCACATTGAATCCTCTTTTGCCGCCCGCGCCGCGTCCGAAGCCCGCATGCGGCGGTTTGCCGCGGACGCCTCCCACGAACTCCGCACTCCCCTGGTCACCATCCGGGGCTTCTCCGAGCTGTATCGCCACGGCGCGCTGACCTCCCCCGATGACGTCTCGACGGCGATGGGCCGGATTGAGAGCGAAGCGAAGCGCATGGGGTCCATGGTTGAGGACCTGCTGATGCTGGCCCGGCTGGACGAGCAGCGCCCGCTGCACCTGAAGCCAGTGGATCTGCAGTTGCTGGCGAACGACGCCGTGGTGGATACCCGTGCCGCCTCCGGTGACCGCACCATCAGGCTTGTGGGCCTGGACGGCACCTCTCCTGCACCCGCACCCGTCCAAGGCGACGAAGCCAAGCTGCGGCAGGTGATCGGAAACCTGGTGGGAAACGCCCTGCGGTACACACCGGACGGCAGCCCGATCGAACTGGCTGTTGGCGTCCGGACCGCCCCGGAGGGCTCCTTCTCCGCCATCGAGATCCGGGACCATGGCCCCGGCATTCCGCAGGAAGAAACCAACAAGATCTTCGAACGCTTCTACCGCGCAGATACCTCGCGGACGCGCGAAACCGGCGGAAGCGGCTTGGGACTGGCCATTGTCGCCGCGATCGTGGGAAGCCACGGCGGTACCGTCCGGGTCACAGAGACCGACGGCGGCGGGGCCACGTTGGTGGTCAGCCTGCCCTTCCACGAGGAACCCGCCGAGGTGTTATCCACATAGCGGTGATCGACCTTTCCGCGGATTGCGGCTGGTGCCTAGGCTCGATGTTGTGGCCACGCTTCCACCGCGACACCGCGGAACATCCTCGTCGAAAGGCATCACCCATGAGCGTTATCTCCGTCGATACCGAACTCCTTCAACTCAAGGCCGCCAACGTCAAAGCGACGGTTGACCGCATCAGCACGGACGTCCAGGCCATGAAGCAGGGACTTGATGAACTCCAAGCCACGTGGCGCGGCTCGGCGGCCACCAATTTCCAGTCACTGGTCCTCGAATGGACCCTGACCCAGAACAAGGTGGAGTCCTCCCTCGCGTCCATCAACGTCGCCTTGGCGACCGCTGCTTCGAACTACGCCGAGGTTGAGCAGGGCAACACGCAGCGCTTCGCCTACTAGGGGCCGGCTTCCGAAACTCCTGCGGGGCGGCCGTCTTCCCCCCTGTGCGGCCGCCCCGCAGGTCAGCCTAGTTTTCGGCAGTTCCTTGGTGGAACCGCAGCCTCCACTGGCCCCGGTCAAGAAGCCATACCGAGCTGCGGAGAGCCGAACCGGCGTGGGACAAGCTCCGGTAGTTCAGCAGGATGGTGTTCTCGCTGAGGCGGTCTGCGTTCAGGAGTTCCAGTTCCACGTGCTCCCCCGGGTCCTCCTCCAGGGCAACCATCATGGCGTCCCGGGTCCAGAACCTTCCGGACTGGCCGATCTCGGCAAACTCGGGGTGCAGCAACACGCCGATCCTCCCGATATCCGCGCGAACGTCCGGACGGAGCAGTTCGCGTTCGAGGGCCACCACCACTTCCTCGGCCGACAGCTCCGGGGTTGCAGCGGCGTCTTCCAGCTCACTGAAAAGGTCGGCTTGGCCAAAGATCCCCGACTCGCCAAAGAGCGTGGGCTCGGAGTGCAAACGGGGTGTGCGCTCCAGCCGCGAAGCCGGGAGGGGGCTGGATGCAGGCGCGGCTGGCGCCGAACCGGAGACTGATGATGGAACGGCGAGTGATGCTGGTGCTGCTGTCGGGGCTGCGGCTACGGCCTGGGCCGGAGTACCGCCGGAGGCCGCTGTAGCCCGTGCACGGGCCGGAACGGGCTCTGCGGCAGTTCCAGCGGCGCCCGAGAAGCCGGGTCCACCCGGGGCTGCCACACCTTGCTGGTAGGCCGTTGCCGCAGCACGCGCTCGCTCATCGGCAGCTTCGTTGAGATCGTGGCCCGCATGGCCTTTGACCCACTCGAACGTGTACTTGCGACCAACAATCGCCTGGTCGATATCTTTGAGGAGGTCCACGTTGAGCACGGGTTTGCCGTCGGCCTTGCGCCAACCCTTCCGCTTCCATCCGGGCATCCACTTGGTGACGCAGTTGATGACGTACTGGCTGTCGCAGAGGATACGCAGCTCTTCCTGGGGGATGTGGGCCGTTGAACGGAACAGGTCAAGGACAGCCATGAGCTCGCCCATGTTGTTGGTGCCGTGCGGCCAACCTCCTGCGCGCCAACAGGAATCGTCAACAAACCAGGCCCAACCGGCCGGCCCAGGATTGCCGAGGGCAGAGCCATCGGCGGCAGCAATAATCGTCATGCCTTTAATCCTGCCAGACTGCACCGACACTTTTTGCGGCCCCCGGGAACCCGCGAGGATGCGGGAAGCGTGCCATAACGCCGCAACTCTCCCTGCGAAGTGGCCGGGTTCCCACGCAATCGGCGGCCCATCCCCCAGCGGTGAAACGCCGACGGCGGCCCCCACCAAAGGTGAGGACCGCCGTCGTACGTTCTGAGCGTGACGCTGCAGTACAGGAGGCTTAGAAGCCGCCCATGCCGCCCATCTCGTCGCCGCCCGGAGCCGGAGCGTTCTTCTCAGGCTTGTCGGCTACTACAGCCTCGGTGGTCAGGAACAGACCAGCGATGGAAGCAGCGTTCTGGAGGGCCGAACGGGTGACCTTGACGGGGTCGTTGACGCCTGCAGCCAGCAGGTCTTCGTAAACACCCGTGGCGGCGTTCAGGCCGTGGCCGGAAGGCAGGCCGCGGACCTTGTCGGCGACAACGCCCGGCTCGAGGCCGGCGTTGAAAGCAATCTGCTTCAGCGGAGCGTCGATGGCAACCTTGACGATGTTGGCGCCCGTTGCTTCGTCGTTCTCGAGGTTCAAGTTGGCGAAGGCCTTGGCACCGGCCTGGATGAGGGCAACGCCACCACCGGCGACGATGCCTTCTTCAACGGCAGCCTTTGCGTTGCGGACAGCGTCCTCAATGCGGTGCTTGCGTTCCTTGAGCTCAACTTCGGTTGCGGCACCGGCCTTGATGACTGCAACACCGCCGGCCAGCTTGGCCAGGCGCTCCTGCAGCTTCTCGCGGTCGTAGTCGGAGTCGGAGTTCTCGATCTCGGAACGGATCTGGGCAACACGGCCTGCGATCTGCTCGGCGTCGCCTGCACCTTCGACGATGGTGGTCTCGTCCTTGGTGACAACAACCTTGCGGGCGGTGCCGAGGAGTTCCAGTCCAGCGTTCTCCAGCTTGAGGCCAACCTCTTCCGAGATGACCTGGCCGCCGGTGAGGATGGCGATGTCGGCGAGCTGTGCCTTGCGACGGTCACCGAAGCCCGGAGCCTTGACGGCAACGGACTTGAAGGTGCCACGGATCTTGTTGACGATCAGCGTGGCAAGGGCTTCACCCTCGATGTCTTCAGCGATGATCAGCAGCGGCTTGTTGGACTGCATGACCTTCTCCAGGACCGCAACGAGTTCCTTCACGTTGGAGATCTTGGAGTTGACGATCAGGATGTACGGGTCTTCGAGGACCGTTTCCTGGCGCTCAGCGTCGGTGACGAAGTAAGCGGAGATGTAGCCCTTGTCGAAGCGCATGCCTTCGGTGAGCTCGAGCTCCAGGCCGAAGGTGTTGGATTCCTCGACCGTGATGACGCCTTCCTTGCCCACCTTGTCCAGGGCTTCAGCGATCAGTGCGCCGATTTCCTGGTCGCCGGCGGAGATGGAAGCCGTAGCGGCAATCTCTTCCTTGGTTTCGATTTCCTTGGCGGAGGCCAGCAGTTCGCTGATGACGGCGTCAACGGCCTTCTCGATGCCGCGCTTGAGGGACAGCGGGTCGGCGCCGGCGGCAACGTTGCGCAGGCCTTCCTTGACCAGTGCCTGGGCGAGGACCGTAGCGGTGGTGGTACCGTCACCGGCGACGTCGTCCGTCTTCTTGGCAACTTCCTTGACCAGCTCGGCGCCGATCTTCTCGTAAGGATCGTCCAGCTCGATCTCCTTGGCGATGGAAACACCATCGTTGGTGATCGTGGGGGCGCCCCACTTCTTTTCGAGGACGACGTTGCGTCCACGCGGGCCGAGGGTGACCTTGACGGCGTCAGCAAGGGTGTTCAGGCCCCGCTCGAGGCCGCGGCGTGCCTCTTCATCAAATGCAATGATCTTGGCCATAACGGCGGTAGTCCTTTCGGGACAGTCGTTAAGAAGGTACCTGTCAGGTGGGATGCCCGCGACGGACGATCCTTTGCCTGCGACCTCTGTATGCCGCGCGCTCCGGACCTCACCCCACCAGGGTGTTTCTTGATCCTCCCGGCACCGATCACCATCCCCGAGGCGCCGCGAACGGGCCGGAATTAGCAGTCGATGCGTGGGAGTGCTAAATCAATAATTAGCACTCGACCGTTGAGAGTGCAAGCAGGGGCGCCACCTTGCGCCATACATCCGGGCAGTTTCAGCCGACAGCGGAGAACCGGACTCCGGGTCAGGCGACGCGGACACTCTCGGCCTGAGGGCCCTTCAGGCCTTCGCCGAGTTCGAACTCAACGCGCTGGCCCTCTTCGAGCGCGCGGAAACCGTCCATCTGGATGGCCGACCAATGCACAAAGACGTCATCGCCGGAATCGTCCACAGTAATGAAGCCGTACCCTTTTTCGGCGTTGAACCATTTGACGGTTCCCAAAGCCATGATGCCCACACTTTCACAGTTGCCAAGACCGGTTGACGGGATCTCCGTACCGGAATCAATCCACTGTAACCACAGTCACGGCGCCCGCGCTGCCGCCCGAAGGCAGGGCAGCGTTTTTGTTATTGAGGCTTAACCGGGATGGCTGGAGCGCGCTGTTTACTGGTAGCCGGGTCCCACAACAACTACCAGCGGCTGCTGGACTTCCGGTGACTCCACTACCGAGGTGATGCGCAAGAGGGCGGCAACTGCCTCGGCGTTCGCCTTTTGGGCCGGGGCGTTGTAGAACACCACCGAAGTCTGCTGCGGCAGCCCGCCCCAGTTCCCCACCGTGCCGAGTGCCCAGCCATCGCCCTGAACGAGTCCGGCCACGCGGCTGGCGAGGCCCGCCGTCGCGGTGCCGTTGTAGACGGCCACCGCAGTGGTCTTGTCCACCGGGGCCGCGGACGGGGTAGCCGACGCTGACTCGGAAGGCGTGGGTTCACCCGAGGCGATGGGGGCGCTGCCCGTCTCGGACGGGGTTGCGGACGGCGCCGCCTCGCTGTGCTGCGAGGCCGGCGCGGAAGTGCTGGACGAGGCAACAGGAGCCACGAATCCAAGACGCGGCAGGATCAGGAAAGCAATCAGGCCGAGCACCAAGGCGACGACTCCAACGGTCAGGACAGGCCACAAGGTGGGGCGGGCTGTCTCCGTGGCGTCGCGGTGCACGCCCTGCCGGGACGCGTTCTGCGGGACCCGGTCGAATTCATCCTTGGCAAATTTGGTCATGGTGAAGCGTTTTCCTTGCTGGTTGCTGCTGACAGATCAGCCTGCCGATTTACGCGTCCGACCCCAAGCGCCGCGCTGTCCGCGCGCGTTGGCGGGACGTACGTAGTCTACGCAGTCTCTTGACCAGCATGGGATCGTGGGCCATTGCGTCCTCGGTGTCGATGAGGGCGTTGAGGATCTGGTAGTAGTGGGTGGCTGAGAGATCGAAGAGTTCCCGGATAGCCTGTTCTTTGGCCCCCGCGTACTTCCACCACTGCCGTTCCAAGGCCAGCATCTGTTGGTCCCGCTCGCTCAACGGCGAGTCGCTGCGGACGCCGGCCGCAAGGTCTTCAAGGGCAAAACCCGTTGCCTGCGGCGCCATCGGTTCCGGTGCTGGTTCGGCCACGGCACACTCCTTCGACGCTTGTTGGGGAAAATGTCCTACCCCTATGTTACGGGCGAATAACAAGCCTGTCATTCGCACGCGCAGCCCCGGCAAGGGACAATGGCCGGGTGACTGGCGAGGATGCACTCTTTGACCTTGAACCCAACAACACCACCGACCAGGACTTCGGCGCGCTGCTCGACAGACCCCTCGAGGAACTCATGGCTCCCGACTGGGCAAGCGCCCTTCGGCCTGTTGAAAGGGAACTCCACGAGGCGTTGGCCTTCGTGGCCAAGCAGGCCGGGCAGGGGACACAGGTCCTTCCGGCTGCCTCCAACCTCCTGCGGGCCTTCCAACGGCCACTTGCCGACGTCAAGGTGCTCTTGCTCGGCCAGGACCCGTACCCAACGCCGGGACACGCCGTCGGGCTTTCCTTCTCGGTGTCCCGCGAAACCCGGCCCATCCCCCGAAGCCTGGCCAACATCTACCGCGAACTCCACGATGATCTGGGGCTGCCGCCGCGCATACACGGCGACCTCACGGCGTGGTCGGACCAGGGTGTCCTGCTGCTCAACCGCGTGCTGAGCGTCGCGGCAGGGAATGCCGGCTCACACCGCGGCAAGGGGTGGGAGGCCATCACGACGGCGGCTGTCACCGCCGTCGCGAACCGCACCGACGCCGATGGAAAGTAGAAGCCACTCGTCGCGATCCTGTGGGGGAAGGACGCGGAATCCGTGGGGCCGCTGTTGAACGGCGCGCCGTCGATCGTGTCTGTCCATCCGAGTCCACTGTCCGCGTCCCGGGGGTTCTTCGGTTCCAAGCCATTCAGCCGAACCAACGAGCTGCTCGCGGGGCAGGGTGCCGGGCCGGTCGATTGGGAACTCCCCGTTCTCTAGCCCCCACCCACCCCGGACCCTCTCTCACCAAACCACCCCTTTCCACGAGCCCTCACTCACCAAACCACCCCCCCAAACACCGCCCCTCTCTCACCAAACCACCCCCCCAAACACCGCCCCTCTCTCACCAAACCACCCCCCCCCAAACACCGCCCCTCTCTCACCAAACCACCCCCCAAACACCGTCCCTCTCTCACCGGCTAGTGCCCGGCGGGAGTCGGTGAGAGAGGGTCCGTCAGAAACGGGCGTTCGGTGAGAGAGGGTCCGCCAGAAACGGGCATTACGTGAGAGAGGGTCCGCCAGAAACGGGCATTAGGTGAGAGAGGGTTGGGGTGTAACGTTCGACTCATACACAGGCCACGCGCAGCCAATTAGCTTAGGCTTACCTTCATGCCTGCTGCTCTTCCTGTGACGTCGTCCGCAACCCGCCAAACACGCCCCCAGATCAACCTGGTGGTGCTGCGCAAGGAACGCCTGTCGCCGCACATGGTGCGGATCGTGGCGGGCGGCCCCGGCTTCAGCGACTATGCGAACAACGAATTCGTGGACCGCTACGTGAAGATCGTCTTCCCACAGCCTGGCGTGCACTACGAGCTTCCACTGGATCTCTGGGCCATCCGGGAGACCATGCCCCGGGAGCAGTGGCCGCACACCCGGACCTACACCATCCGCTGGGTGGACCTGGAAGCCAGAGAACTGGCCATTGACTTTGTGGTCCACGGCGACGAAGGGCTCGCGGGTCCGTGGGCAGCCGCAGCGGAACCCGGCGACAGCCTGGTCTTCACCGGCCCCGGTGGCGCCTATAACCCGTCGCCCGACGCCGACTGGTACCTCTTCGCCGGTGACGACGCCGCTATCCCGGCAATTGCGGCAAGCATCGAGGCCCTGGGGCCGGACGCCCGCGGCTTCGCGTTCCTGGAAGTGGACAGCGCCGAGGACATCCTGCCCATCGCTGCTCCTTCCGGGGTGGAAGTGCACTGGCTGCAGCGCAACGGAGTGCCGGCGGGATCCAGCGAGATCCTTCTCGACGCCCTCCGCAACCTCGAATGGCTGCCCGGACGAGTGGATGTCTTCGCACACGGAGAGCGCGGCTATATGAAGGGCCTCCGTGAGATCTTCTTCGTGCAGCACGGCCTGGAACGCTCCCAGGTGTCCCTGTCCGGATACTGGGCACAGGGCCGAGTGGAGGAAGTGTTCCAGGCCGAGAAAAAGCTCCCCGTCGGGAAGATCTAGCAAGATCCAGGAAGATCTAGCGGCGCCGAACCCTCCGCCGCTCGTTGCTGGACAGGCCCTTCGTCAGCGGCCTGGCAAGGTTGTCGCCGAGCACGACTCCTGCGGCCACACCGAGGACGATCGCTCCGGCGTTGAGCATCCCGCCCGCACCCGCCAGGATGTCGCCCCCTTCCACAGTCAGTGCATACATCGACCGGAAGATCGTCAGGCCGGGCAGCAGGATCAAGGCTGCAGGAACAGCGACCACCAACTGCGGAGCGCCAAGCTTCAGGGCAACCACACGACCCAACAGACCGATGACCACTGCCGAAATGGCGGGCGACAAGCGGTCGCCAAGACCGAGTTCGCCAACCCCCCACAAAACGAAGAAGCCCACCAAGCCGACCGCCGCCGTCGGGAGTAACAGACGCATTCTTGTCTGTTCGGTGACGCCGATGGCCACCACGGCGATCGCGATCAGGATTGCTTGCCCCCACAAGGGGTAGGCGGGCGGGAACGTATTGGTGACGTCGAGGACCTGGCTGCCCATGAGGGTGCCCACCACCACGGCGACGCCTATACCTGCCACGATGGCCCCGAAAGTGAGCAAGGTGGAGAGGAACCGGCCGGCCGCAGTGACCGGGAAGCCGTTGATCGCATCCTGCACGGAAGAAACCAGCCGACCCGTGGGCAGGAGCAGCAGGATACCGCCGGCCACCACAATGGACGGAGCGATGTCCGCGCCTGCCCAGCGCAGCATCAGGGCAACGAAGGTGACCACGAAGGAACTCGCCATGGTGACAAAGAAGTCCGGAGTCCGCCAACGGATCAACTGGCGCGCCAGCAAGCTGATCAGCATGTTGGACGCGAAGGCGAGGGCGGAAGCCCCAGGACCCCCGCCGAGTACCCCCACGAAGACCGCGGCGAACACGCCGAAAGCAACAGTGACCATCCAGCGTGGGAAGGGCTTGGCGCTCCGGGTAATCTCAGTCAACCGCCGAACGGCCTCGTCGCGTCCCACTCCCCCGGCCACGATGTCCGAAACCAGCTGGTGCACCTGCGCGAGCCCGGCGTAGTTATTGGTCCACGATCGCACCACGCGGAGGAGCGTGATGGGCGTTTGGTCCTTCGGCGCATAGTTGATGGCCACCGACTGGTTGGTGATATCAACCTCGACGTTCTTCAACCCAAGCGCAGCGGTGACCGCAATCATGCTGGTCTCCACCTCCAACGCGCCTGCGCCGTAACGGAACATGGCCTCGGCAAGGTGCAGGGCGAAGTCGATGGTTTTGCGGGCTGAAGCGTCTACACCGGCCACCTGGATGGTGGGGTTGGCGTAGGGGCTACCAGCCAGGCGGTCCACGATGCTCATGGGCGCCGTAGGTGGACTGTCGCCTTGGACCAACCGCATCAGCATGCGTTTGGCGTTGGCGTTCTGTCGCACCTGCGACGGCCGCAGCGGCTGGGTCTTCGGCAAGCCGTCCGTGTGAGGCCTGCCGCCGGTGCCCTCCGGGCGTTCAGTCATGCAGCAATCCTCCTTTGGCTTAGTTTCTCTTGAGGAGTTTTCCTATGACCGGCAATTGTCCGGGGTTTCGCAAGTTTCCCAAAACCGTCTGGGCGGCTCCTGCGAGCTTCCTGACCGCGCGGTAGGCGGCGTACTTGACGGGGCTGACAGGTGCCACGAAGTCTCCCAACAACTGGACTACCTCGCCGCCGAATCCCTTCTTGAACTCGTACCCGCCGTGGCCGGTCTCATCCTGGCCCTGGATGCCGAACGTGCCGTAGAAGTTGTACTTGGAGTAGCCGTTGTTAAGGGCGTGCAGCATCATGCCCCAGTAGAGGGACGTTGCGCCGTTGAAGTAGATGTAATCCTGGACGGTTCCGCCGATGACGCAGGTCAGTTCGTCACCCGAGCAGGCGAAGTGGATCGCGGCCACCGTGGCCACACCCACGGAGTCCGGGAAGCGTTCGATGTCCTTGAGGCTTCGTTCGTAGCTGTCCACCAAATCCTGGACAACCTTGACCCGGTTGGCTTTCTTCTTGCTGCCGGTCTCCTCGACTTCGCGCTTCAGGTCCGCCAGCGTCCTGGATTCGGCTTCGAGTCGCTCCGTGATGGAAGCACGGTACTCGGGGATGTTGATCTTGGCCATCATGAGCTTGGTGAACTCATCCGAGGTGTTGCGGAGCAATTGCTCGTAGTACTCGCGTTCCCGGTATGTGAAGCCCTTCTCGTCGCCCGCGGTCTTGAGGGCGTCGTAGAAATCGTCCAGCGTCTCCAACGTGGCCTGTTCCAGGTACACGCCGTTCTTCTCGGCCTTCCGGATGGCCTTACGAGTGCGGTAGTTCATGCCCATGATGAGCTCTTCGGAGTCGGCGACTCCGTCAAGGGTCTTGATGAACATCCAGTTGATGTTGGCGAAGTTCATGTCGAAGCCCTGGTGCTTGAATCCGAGGCCCTCCAGTTCCTTGAGAAGCGGCCGGTTGTCTTCGATCTCCGGGTGCTCGGCGCCGTCTTCGTCGCGGGCGATGTACTTCACGTTCGGGGAAATGCGCAGCTCCGCTGCCTTCTTCGAAGCGGCGTGCTTCTTCAAGAGCTCGACGACGGGCCTCACCGCTGCGGCGTCGCTGTAGTCCATCAGTGGCCCCTTGGCGCAGTCCGCCACCTTGTAGCCAACGCGGTTGGAGGTGTAGACGATCTTACCGGCGGCGATCAGGCTGCCACCGCGGTTGATGCCGAAAAGTTCCACTTCCTGCCCGCGGGCCCGCTGGAAACGGGTAAGTTCCATGGACTGGATGAAACTCCCCTGCGGGTGTCCCTTGGCGAAGGTCTCGAAGTCAGCGTCACTGAGAATCACAAATTCCATGTCTGTTCCAGCCTCGATCGGAGTCAAAGAAAATTACCTCATCTTGTTGGATGTGCACCCGTTGGTGGCCGGGGCGGGCCTTTTTGTCTGGCGTGTTCTTAGTAGAACTGGCCGCCGGTACGCATGGTTTCCAGCCGACGGAAGACCTTCTCTCCACCCTTGAGCCAGAGCTTGTACCGTAGCGGGCTGAGGACGAGGTCGTAGCAGCCGACGAAATCCGTAACTGTCTTGGTGAAGCTCGTTTTGAACAGACCCATGCCGTACAAGGGGTGGGTCTTGTCCTTGATTCTTGCCGCACTTGGAGTGCCGCAGAAATCGTACTCAACGCAGCCAAGTTCCTGCATGCGCTGAATGGCAGCCCACTGGGTCAAGTGCGAATCGCCGTATTGTTTCCGGTTCTGAGTGGAGCCGCCGTCCTTGTACGTCGCCTTGGCTCCGTAGTTGATCACGAACGCGCCCACGCTGGGCTGGCCGTCCTCGTAGACGAAGAAGAAGTGGCCTTGGCCCCGGCTGCTGAATTCGTTCCAGAACTTTGCGTAGTAGTCGTAGCTCCGCAACGGCATCGCGCCCTTGGCGTTCACCGTGTTCTGCATGAGGGCGTAGAGCTTCCTGTAGTTTTGTTCGCCGGCTTCCTCCTGGCGGACTTCACAGCCTTCGCGCTCAGCCCGCCGTACCGCATTTCGAGCCCGGGAGGAGATGCTGCGGAGGACCTCGTTGCTGGGCTTGCTGGTGTCCAGGATCGCTGTGGAGTCGTTCGACTGGATGTTGGGGGCCTTGACGAGGCCTGCTGCTTTGAGTTGCCGCTTGGTTTCCTCGGACTCGATAATGTCCGGTTCGATCTTGATGGTGAAGACGTTCATCTTCTGTTCGCGGGCCAGCCTGGCGACGGCGGTGAGCATTGGCTTGATGTCTTCGACGGCGGCAGCGTCCGGTCCCTTGATGAGGTACCAAAGCCGGCCCAGCACCGGGAATCTCTTCTCCAGCAGCAGGTTGTAGCTGGAGTACTCGGCAGTCTCGATGACGAGCCTCCGGACCAGCCAACCGTTGCCGTCCTTGACCGCGGCGTAGGCTTCCGACTGCAGCATGTTGCCGCCGTTCGGGTTGGCCGTGACGTGCTTGTCCCAGTTATCGATTTCCTCGGCGGTGGCAAAGCGGGCGGTAAATTCTCGCAAGGTGGCCGTGTCCAATCTCAGGGTTCAGTGCAGTGTTCAAAGCGGTGTTCAAAATGCGGGGCGCATGCGGACATGCAGGCTCCAGTCTATCGGTGAGAGCATGATTGGCGATTCCAGGACCGGCCCGAAGCGGCGCTCCGGAACTCATCAGTGACCACTTAAATCCCAGACCCGGCGAGGGCGAGCGCAGCAGCCTGGCTCTCAGACAACGACGGAGCGGTCTGCGATCAGCCCCGTATGGCCTGTGCTGGGTCAGCTCGCGAAGCCGATATTGCAGGATACATTGCGGCCAGGACTCCAGTTACCGCCCCCGCCAAGACTCCCATCGCAACAGCTTCCAAACCCAATACCGGCGTCCACCCTTGCTGGAGGCAAAACACCAGGAGTGCGGCCATGCCGGCTGCCCCTCCGGCCAGCCCACCGCCGGTTCCGACCAGCAGGCCCTCAAAGACAAACATCCGGCGGATGCTCGCGCGGCTGGTTCCGATCGCCCGGCGAAGCGCGATCTCCGACCTTCGCGTCTGGACCGTCAGGTACATGGAGGTCGCAGAACTAAGACACGCCAGCGCCAGCAAGACCCAGGACAGAACCCCGATGAACACACTCAAATCCGTGTTTACGCCTCGTCTGAGTGACCGGAGATCCGCCACAGTGCTCACTTTGAAGTACTCGGGATGAGCTGCGTCCAGGGCAAGAGGAACTGCCTCGCTCAGCGGGGCGGGGAATCCGGGAACAGTACGCACAATGAACATTGGATCCGTCAACACAGGTTGACGGAAGTCTCCTATACCCATAACTATGCTGTCGGAGAGCAACTGGTTCCGACCAGGGCTTTCGATGACGCCCACGACAGGCACAGGCTGCCCTGCGACCCAAATCTTTTGATCCGGCCCGGCGGCTGAAATACCCCAGCGGACGGCGGTTTCGCGTCCAACAAGCGCTACAGGTTTCCCGAAGGACTCATCCAGGAGCGACAGCGCCGAAGCGGGCTCGACGACGACATCGTTCAGTTCAAGGTAGTGCGAGTCCACAGCTAATAAGGAACCTGCAAACGTGGGCTCATGCACTGCAAGGCCGGGCTGAAAACGGGAAGGCTTCAGATCTTTCGAAGCCATGTCGTAACGCAAACCAACGTCAACAACACCATCCAATCCCTCAATCCTGTTCCTCTGGTCCGACGGCGTCGTCCCAGAGGAGTCATATGCCTGTGAGCCCGAGGCACTCAATGACACTTGAAGTTCATCAAGCGCTGCCCGGGCAAGACGTTCCGAAACCTGGGCGGAAGCAGTTTGGCTGAGTCCCACCGACAAAACAAGCCCTCCCGACCCCAGCATGAATGCGATGATGAGGAGTATTGTCCGTCCTGTCCGTGACGTCAGCGCCGTCAGGGCGTCGTATACGTCGTCGACCACACCCTGCCAATGTCCCGGCTTCCTTCCAGAAGGCACCGAAGCCGTAGGATCAGCCACGTCCGGCTTAATAGCGTGCGAGTTCCATGAACTTGACGCCCGTTTTTCGGTTGACTGAACCAGGACGCCGTCGACGATCGTCACCTGGGATCGAGCTGCAGCAGCAACAGCCGGATCGTGCGTAATGACGACAACCGTCATTCCCTGGGCATTGAGACTCCTGAGTTCGTCGATGACTCGTTTCGTGTTGGCCACGTCCAGGTTTCCGGTCGGTTCGTCGGCAAATAGAACTTTGGGATTGGTTGCGAGGGCGCGCGCCAATGCCAATCTCTGGCGTTCCCCTCCGGACAGATTCTTACCCGGCGCGTCCGTTCGGTGAATGAGTCCAACTCGCTCGAGGGCAGGGCGGACGCGCTTTTCCCGTTCCCGATGCCCCAGCCCTTGAATCCGAAGTCCGAGGGCAACATTCCTGGCAGACGACTCTTCAGTCATCACATGCGATGCTTGAAAGACAAAACCGAACATATCGGACCTCAAGGCATCCCGCTGCCTCTCCCCCAACCCTGTCACATCGTCTCCATTGACGTGATACATGCCGACCGTCGGTCGGTCCAAGAGAGCAAGGAGATTCAACAGCGTGGACTTTCCTGATCCTGACGGCCCGAGGATGGCGAGAAAATCGCCTTCGTGTATTTCCAGATCTACGTCCCGCAGGACCCGGGTCTCAGAATCTCCTACGTTGTAGGTTCGTCCCACACCCTTCAGCGTCAAGAGAGGTATGGCATCCCTGGCGGTAAGGTCCCCTGTCACGAGACGATGACCAATGTTCCGGGCTGCAGCAGTGAAGTCTCCTCGATGGCTGCCCACCCATCACGCTGCTCCATTACCGTGATGTCCACCCGTTTAGGGGCTGAGCCACCATCTCTATGACCTTCGGAACCCGGCAAGGTCACATAGGTACCGCGGTCATCCTGCTTTACAGCGGTCAGAGGTACGGCCAGAGTTTCCACTGCCGCTTGGTGGACCTTGATCGAAACCGACTGACCGGGCTTTGGTTGCGTTCCCTCCACCGGAACAGAAGACACGACGTCCATGCCCGGAACTATGCCCTTCTCCGGGTCGCCTTCACTGAAAGGACCAATGCTTTGGATTGTTCCTTTCGCCGAATACCCCCCAGCTTCGAGGTCGACCTCCTGGCCAACAACGAGCGCCTCGGCCTGGTCTATAGTGGCACGGCCAACTACCACGTCCGGAGCCGTCTGGACGGTCCCCAGGTTCAAGTCCCCTTCCAACACGTCCCCGGGCCTCAACAGGCTCGTGATCTTTCCCGTATCCCCGGGAATCTGTACGAACTCCCGCCAATTAAAGACAACCTTCTTATCTTCAGATGCCGGGGCCGTAAGTTGAAGATCGCGGTAGAGGTTTTTGAGGGCATTCTCCGTCCCCGAGTCGAAGACTCCGGTGGCACCAGCCCAATATCCCAGGCCTTGAAGCCACTTTTGCAACGCCAACACATCCGGGCCTCGGTCACCCTCAACAAGGTCCCGGTACAGAGGCACGTCCGAAGACATGACCAGAACTGGACGCCCTGAAACCGCAGCGATCAGCGACCCCGGAGCGACGGTGTCGCCAGCGTGGGCATACACGGCCGTCACCACCGCCCGGTCGGCTCCCTTTGGAACGGATGCCCGCAACGGCACTGAGGGTCCGGCGGACATGGCTGCTGAAATGATCACGGAGGCAGCCAGTGATCTCCTTTCCACAGCAGCGTTCACTTCAACTTTGGTGTCACTGGAATCGATGGCAGAAGATTCGGGCGTTCGCATTTGACTTCCAAGCAAGAACGAACCGGCTGTGCAAGCCAGAACAACGCACAAGAAAGCAACAACCCGCCTGATTCGTGGAACCCGCGGAAGCTTCACGACGGGTGTTTCGTCCACGATCACTACAGCCCACTATGTCCGTGTTGCCTCAGAATATCCTTCGCTCTGGCCAATGCGGCGGCTTTCTCATCGGCCAGGGTGTTCAATGCCGCTTGATGAGCCTCTATGAGAGCAGCCTGGTATTGGGCACGTATATCCATCAAACCCTGCATCATGTTTGTTTTGCTTTTGCATTCTGCATCTTGAAGTGCTGTACGTATTTCGCCCTGTTTGTCTGCCGGGTAGGCTGGCACCCACGCATCGGGCGAGTCCTGACGCATGTTGATGCCTGAATCCCCAAGGCACTTGACCCATGCCCCTCGCAAGTTCTTCCAATCCGGATCACGCTCAGCCAGAGCATTGGAATCATTGACGATGCTGGTCAGCAGCGAATCCTGGCCTGCAATCCTGCTTCGAAACGGAGGAATTTGTTCACCGACGGTCGAGTTGTCGCACTCGAAGTACTTCTTGACGGCAGGTTGTGGCGATTCCCGTGTTCCCGAATCGTAGATTCCAGGTATAGTCCTGACTATTGGTCTTTCATACCCAAACTTTGCCGCGAACGCCGGTACCCAAACGCCGTAAGACTGATCCGCCTTCACCTCAAGATCGCCGTGTTTTTCCGGCATGCGAACTCCGGCCTTCTTCATGCAACCCTCGATTATGTACATGTTCGCTGCAGTGATGACCATGGATTCATCGGCGCTTGCCTCGTATCTATCCATTGGCATGCGGACTTCGACATTAGCCTGGTCCAGTTGTGCGTGGACCCCCGAATAAGCTGAACGATTGATGGAGGGCAGGGGCCTGGCGTCCGCCTGTGGTCCAGTTTGGCTCGTAGCGCATCCTGGCAACACGAAGAGCAGCATTACTGGTAGAAGCAGACGCCGGGTCATCGTCACCTTTCGACACTTTTCAGGGACCTGGGGAATCAGTAGGATTCATCGTGGCTGGAAATTCGGTTATCCCAATTTCCGCCCCCGGGATAAGCGATGTCCGCAAGGTAGCTGATCGCCTGCCCCTCCTTCATGTAGAAGGAGTTTCCCCCAAAGTTCAGATGTTCAAAGAATGTCACGTATCTGTAGGACGGGTTGGTGGTGTATCCAACAATGTTCGACGTTGGATCATTAGCGCCACTACCGACCCAAGACGTTGCATAGTTGTTTGAGTACTTGGTCCCGTTCCACACGGAGCTTTGGAACAAGCAGACTTGGCCGTTTCCACATGTTTGGTCCGCCCAAGCATTGGCGGCGCCAGCATTGGCACCAACCATGATGGGTATTGCGACTACGGTGGCCGCCGCAATGCTTAGCATTCTTTTCATTTCACCGTTCCTCTATCGAGTGGAGTCTGGTGATGACATACCTCCAACGTCAAATAGAAGAGACGTTGGTCGCTGCCCCCAGTAGGCTCGAAAATAGCGGTCGGATGGTGGGTGAATCAACACAGGAACCACAGATCAGTACATTTTGGTGAAATATGGACGATCCAGAAGAAACATTCCTATTGCCGCGTCACGATCAGATCGCTCCGTCCACTTACTTAGGGGGTTGTCTACTCTAATCGTCTGGTCGGTACCCGTCAGCGAAAGCGACGTACCCTCAATGCCGACGCTACGCCCATTCCCGGCAAGGCCCAGAATCCGTAAGTCGAGCATTAGGACTGAAAAAGAACTACAAGACATCCAAGCCCAGGGTTCTTCAAGCGTTCTTGGCCGCGGCAATGCTCAGTGCTATGGGCATGGGCGTGGCCCACGCTACGGCACAACGTCCAGTGACACCAACGACGGAAATCCAAGAGCGCGCTCATTTCGACGGCGACGCCAGTCTTGAAAGGAACGAAACTGGTCAAACATACGGAATTCCAGGCGAAGTCAACGAACAGATCGCCGAACCGGATCTGATCCGTGCTTATGCCACCAACGGGACGCAGGGCTACATGAAGAACAGCGAACGGAAAGTCGCGACGGGTGACCCCTCGATCTTCAAGTCGCCCGAGGAAGCATTGAAATGGCAGGAAAACAGGGACAGCCTTCCGGTGACGGTACCTGTCTACGATATCGACGGAGCCACCGAAATCGGCATCTTCGAATTCTCAACAGGACAGCCCACGGGCATGGTGAAGTAGAACGAAAGGCAGCGCGCAAACAATTCAACAGGGCACGGGGGCTTCCTCACAACTTGATCTGGTCCATACTCTCCAGTTGTATTGCTTTCGGCGCTTTGCCCAGCTCGCGTTGGCCCCTGGCCAGACGGTCGGCGTTCGTCAGGCGGCTAAGGCTGAGCCCGGTGAGGTCTGCGATTTCCCCGATAGGAACCTGGAACGTCCTGAAGGGTCCGAGGGGCGGAGGTTCGCCCTCGAGGAGCCGCTCGGTGATGGCCTTCTTCAACTCCACCTTTCCCAGCAACGGTGACTGGTCCAGGATGAACCCCGCTGCGCCCAGCTTGGCGTCATTGGTCCAAGCGGCAATCTTCCAGAATTTCCTGGGCACATGCACGCCCCGGTACGGAGGATCGTCGTCGAGCAGGACGGGTCCGGTGAACACGCTGAGCTTGGCGTCAAACGTATCCGCGTGCTCCAATACGTGGTCTTCCAGCCCCACCCAAAGCTCCTTGCCCTGGTTGAAGTCGTCCACTTGCGGCGCGGCATTGGTGAAGGAAAACGTGTCCTGGTTGGCTTTCTTGGCTGTCGCTTGGTCACCCCACACGGGATCCAGGCGCCGGACCAAATGGCCTCTGTCAAAGGCGTTGTTCTTGTAGACGTCCGGGCCTGCTTGCTGTTCCTTCGGAACCCGCTCATCGAAATGCCAGGTGCCTTCGCGTGCCAACGGGTTCAGTTCACTGCCGCTGATGTTGACTCCCACGATCGCCGCGAGTTTCCGGGCCGTCCGGAATCGCACAGAGAAATGCGTGTAGTCCAACAGAATCGTCGTCGCCGACGGACTGGGCAGCTCCAGGCGTGCCCGCAAGAAATCCCGGTCATATCCCCCGCTCATGGATACAGCATGGCACTAGGGACTGACAGCGAACAGACTCAGCATTCGACGACGTTGACGGCCAGGCCGCCCATCGCGGTTTCCTTGTACTTATGGGACATGTCCTTGCCCGTCTCACGCATCGTGACGATCACTTCATCCAACGACACCCGGTGCGTCCCATCCCCCCACAAGGCCATCTTCGCCGCGTTGATCGCCTTCGCCGCCGCGATCGCGTTCCGCTCAATACACGGAATCTGCACCAACCCCCCGATCGGATCACACGTGAGCCCCAGGTTATGTTCCATCGCGATCTCCGCCGCGTTCTCCACCTGCCCCGGAGAACCACCCATCACCTCAGCCAACCC